>JAGQPD010000618.1 GCA_020426865.1 Planctomycetales bacterium | reverse complement strand
GCGCGTGATCGACTTTGCCGAGATCAGCTCGGATGTGTCCGTGCAATTAGCGTTGCGGACGACCTTCGGATCGGTCAACAACATCGACGTTTGGAGCGGCGGAATCTCCGAAGATCATGCGCCCGGTTCGCTCGTCGGTCCGTTGTTTCAGAAGATCATTGCCGACCAGTTTCAGCGGACTCGCGACGGTGATCGCTTTTGGTTTGAAAACGGCCAGTTCACCGTATCCGAGCAAGCTTTCATCCGGGGCACGACGTTGGCTTCGCTGATTGAAAGGAATACTTCGCTGAGCGGTTTGCCGACCAATCTCTTCACGACCAATGCTCCGCCCGATTCGCCTGAGTCGGCGGGTTCGAGCGCTGACACGTTTCCAGGCGAGTTTCGATCGATCGACGGCGCCGGCAATAACTTGGATGATTCGCAACTGGGAAGCACGCGGTCCAACTTGCTCCATAACTTCACGGTTTCGTACGGTGATGGCATCTCGACGCCAGGCGGCGCGGGGCGGCCGAATCCGCGCGAAATCAGCAACGGCGTTCATGCGCAATCGCAGTCCGTACCGAACTCCGCGGGCGCAACCGGCTTCATGGTCTTTTGGGGACAGTTGCTAAGCCATGATCTCGGCCTGACGCCGGGCGGCGTGAGCGACACGCTCCGCATTCTTGGCAACCAGAGGCCAAACGGCGACGGCGACTCATTTCCGTTTGTCGCCGAGCGGATGGATTTGCTGCTGGGCCATGCGGTTTCTCCGGGAATCAACAACGTGATCGCTCGGCCGATCTTCCTGCCGACGTTGGACAGCGGCACGACGATCGACCCGAATCAAACGACGGTGGTTCAGGCGGCAAACATCGTGAACGCATCGATCACCGTCGCGGCTGGTTCCTTGACCGACCGCACCGGGCAGATGTTCACGGGTGAGTTGAGCATTACCGAAGTACCGCCCGCTCTCACACCCGCTGCCTTGCCGGCGAATCTGTTTCCCGACTTGGTCGTGACAATCCAACCGGCTGATCTGGTTTTCACTACGCCAGCCCCACTCACGCTGCCGAATCGGTCCAATCTGCCGGCTGGCACGCTTGTCGATTTGTATTCGATTAACCCCATCACAGGTGAATTCGAAATCGTGGGCACTGGACAAGTGGCAAGTAGCGGGCAGCAGATCGAGACCATCGCGGGGGGAATCCGCAACAGTAGTTGGCACTTCGCCGCGCAACAGATTTCTGAGAAGCAGATGGAGAAGAAGAACGATCCGGCTAAGAACCCTTTGAATCAAGAGGAAGGTTGTGATCGCTGCGAAGACCTGGCTAAGAAGCTGAAAGAGGAGCCGATCGTTCCGTCCGACGACGGCAATGCAACGAAGCTGCAACGTCGAGGCGAGACGACAACCGAGTCGACCGGAACAAGTGAAGTTGAGACGCATTCAGGAGCGCTGCGCGAGAGCCACTTCCTGGTATCGTACCAGTCGTTGGGTGAGGAACGCGGGCTTTCGCTGCACTACAACTCGCTACGGGCAGACCCCCGCCCGATCTTTCACTTCGATGCGGTCAACGTCAGTGAAGGCGATGTGTTGGTGGCGTCGCTGACGGTTTCACGCGGTGGTCTCGAACTGCAAGTCCCCGGTTTCGCGGGTGGCCAATTCGGCCTGC
>JAGQPD010000022.1 GCA_020426865.1 Planctomycetales bacterium | reverse complement strand
AAAATCGCTTGAAGAAACCAGAAATGTGCGAAAGCCGTATGCATCATCGAACTGCTCTGGAGTCGAATCCGACAATTGGATTTGCGTTGCCATCGCCGAATCGACCGGCGCACACTGCGCGACTAGAGCAAGAGCAACGGCGACACACATTACCTTCCATATCGACACGGGTCGGTTCCTACTACTGCAGCACGACATTTTTCCGCGTGTCATCATCATGCGCAACCTCTTTGATGCGAATTTCCACTCGCGTACGCTGGAGACCGGGGTCGAGGCCCAGCAATGCTGACTCATACCAGTACCGGGCTCGCCGTCGCAGGTGACTAGCTTGCACGCCACGGTAGTTTTGGGCGAGGTCCCACCAGGCGTCACCAACACGGGCTTGTCCTTGCGGATCGGCAGGGTTATCGCGATCCCAACGGGCCGCATCGCGGATGGCGGCCGATGCAGCTTCGCACAATAGCGGCAGTCCCTGATCCCACTGCCCTTTGTAGAAGGCGTAGTAGCGACCAACGAATTCCTGCGATTCGGCGGTGGGGCCATCTACCGTTGCTTGTTCGAGCGTTTGCTTGACGCGATTGAAAACACCTCGTTGTTCACGGATTTCGCGCCGCCGCTGGTCAAGTTCGCGGACGTGGTCCGAGCCTTTGTATTGACGAGCTCCGGTTAAGGCGATGCGGATCATGTCTTCGGCCACATCATACTCGTCGCGTAGCGCGGCTTCGCCCGCCAGTTCTTCTGACCTGTCGATCAAGAAGTCACCGTCACGATCAGACGACGACGATTCCGCCAGCTCGCTGAGCACCTTTACGGACGTGGCGTACGCATCGACGTCGTAGCTCGACAGAATAGCATCCAAGCAACCTTCGCACAGTCTCGAGTTGCCTAATCGCACGGCGGCCTTCAACGCCACTTGCAACAGCACGTACTCATCGGCTGAACCATGTTGCATTTTCTTAGCTTCCCGCAGCATCCCCTGAACGACGGCGCGCCGATCGTTGGCCGACTTGGCGTTGCGAAATTGATCGGCGTAGATACTTTCAACGAGTGACATGGCCCTGCGTCGTGCGTCGTCATCCGGAACCGGCATGCGGTCTGCCGCTTCATAGGATCGAATTCCGGCGTGGTTCGTCGAGGTTCTACGCCGCTTCAACGCTTCGCGATCGTCGCGGTCCATCCATTGCTTCGTGGCTGAAGCCGTGCGGATGTCGCTGCGAGTCAACACACTAGCGTCACTACTAGATCGTGCCGTCGGCTCAGTTTTCTTCGCGGCAGCCGACTCCGTTGCGGGAGTCAACATGGCGTTTGTGTTGCCGGCGATTGGCACTTGAGTGTCCTCTGGGGACGCGCTGATCATCGACGCACGAAACGCTTCGCCTCGATCGATGGTCATTGCCGCCATGAACTGCTGGAATGGCACATTGGCGTCAATGCGTCCCACGATACCGTCCGCCCAAATGACAAAGAACTCGCCGTTGTGGAGGCTTCCATAACCTCCGCCTTCCAGGCTGGTGGCGTCGCAATCGGCCGGCTTGGTCCACGGCACGGCGCGATCGGCATCGACTTCCAACACCACAATCGTATCAGAAAGGCCGTCTTCAACGCGTTTGGGAATGACCGCGCGGTCACCGGTAAAGGCCGTCATCGTGCCAAAGGCGCCTTGGATGCACGTCATGCCGACGGCACCCCGCGATTGGTAGACTTCCGGAATCCATTGCAACAACGCCTGATTGGCCGGACTGTCCCACGGTTCATCCGTTTGAAAACGTGCGTACAACTCGTTGTGTCCCAAATAGGGTAGCAACTCGACGCGCCAACTTAGCAGCGGCTGTCCGAGGCGATTTTTCGTCCACGCTGTCGGGAATCGTCCGTTCTTCGTAACGTAACTTCGTAATGCCGTTGCAATGGCCTGCATTTGCGATACACTCCGCGCTCGAGGCGACGAATCATCCACCATCGGAGGACGGTCATCGGAAGGGTTGGCGGCGGAGGGATCCTGTTTGTCGTTCGGTGTCGTGTCCCGCGAGCGTGACGAAACAGCGGATTTTGTTGCGGAACTCGATGGGGAAGCAACTGGCGGTGTCGCCGATGTCGCCGCGGAACTGTCCTGCATGTCATTGTTTTTGTTGTTTTCCGCAGCTGTGTCGGTAGAAGTCGTGTTTGCTACATTGGCACTGGACTTACTACCCGCCGGCACTGCCGGTTTGGTGGCAACGGGCGCGGCATCATTGTCGGGCGTCCGCCGGATCGCCATTCGTTTCATGTCCTCCTGACTTAAACCGCCGCCAAAGCACCCGAGAATATTTAGCACGGCGAGGCAACACAATCCTTCCTTTATGTGCCGGGTGATCAACAACATAACGATTTTCCAGTCTCAAAATTCTGATTTGACATCAATGCACAACCAACTTGCAGGCTGCGACAAGACACGAGTCCCACATTACAGCAGACTGACATTAAGAAGCGGCGAAGAATAGATTAAGAATCTAACGAAACGTTAGTCGAGTCTTCACTCTTTATTCACTTCAGATTCACTGCAGATTCACGCATTCCTAACATCGCTCTGATTTAATTTTGCCGTCTACGAATTGCACATTCATGACGGTGTCGCGGTACGTAGGCAGTTTGTCGGTTACTTTGCCTTGCGGCTCCGTGTTTTGTTGCAGGAGCAAAAGTACGTCTCGACAAATTGAGTTTTCAGCGTATCGAGGAAATGATGCACAATACAGTTCGCTTTCGATCTCGTTTCCATTCACTGCGGATGTCAGGTCTATCGACGGGGAGACACGTACGCGGGATGACATTGGTTGAGTTGTTAGTCGTGATATCGATTCTGTCGATGTTGGCGGCGGTGTTGATACCAGCGGTAAATTCAGCGCGGGAGTCGGGGCGTCAAATGGTTTGTCAAACAAACCTGCGACAGATAGGGATTGGTCTCATGTCGAACGCCGAGCACAGTAACGGGCTGCTTTGCAGTGGCGCCTTTGACTGGCGTCACGACGGAAGCGTCACGGACGTCGGGTGGGTCGCGGACCTGGTGACATCGGGAGCTCCGGTGGGACAGATGCTTTGCCCGTCGAATCCGGCCCAGGTGAGCGAAGCATACATCGATTTGTTGTCGGCCACATTTCCAGCGGAGGATCCTTGCGTAAATCGTTTGGGCTCCCCGCCGACAGTGGCTCCTGACGGGCAGCCGATCGTCAATCCGTGCCGACAGATCATTGCCGGGAATCTGAGTCCAGGTTCACTTGAGCGGCAGGTGCTGGTAACCACGCAGATCTTCGACAAAACTCTCAACACCAACTATACGGCCAGTTGGTATCTGGTACGGACCGGACCGCGGCTCAAGGCCGACGGAAATCTGGGGACGGTAGGGACATGTGAAGCGAGCATGATGTCACGGACGTCGACGCTCGGGCCGTTGCGGCTGGCTTTAGTGGATGGCCAGTCAGTACCGGCCGCGTTTATTCCGTTAATGGGCTGTGGCGCCACGGGATCACCGTTGCCATACGACGTCGGGGACCACGTGCAAGGCGAGCTTACGACGCGAACGTTTTCCAAGGGGCCTGTGTTAACTTCAACGTTGACGGTTCCTACATTTCCGGGATCGACGCGTCGAGAGGGACCGAGCGGATGGTGGGGGGTCTGGGCCCGCACGACATTGCAGGACTTTCGGTCATTTGCACCAGTTCATCGTCATTCGGTCAATTTGCTTTTCGCTGACGGAAGCGTACGCAGCCTACCGGACATCAACAAAGACGGGTTACTTAACAACGGTTTTCCGGTCGGTTCGGGGGGCTTTCAGGACACTACAGTTGACCTGCCGCCTGACGCAGTCTTCAGCGGCTATTCCGTGGCAGATTTGCCGCCGCAATAGAAGAACCCAAGTCATTTCACAGATGCCATTCCATTTCGCACAACGGAGATATTTTGTTAGGCGACATTGTTAGAAAGGAGGATTCTTCGAGCTGGCAAACTCGGTCGGACGCGATGTCAGAACGTGCCGCGTGCTGTGGCCCATCGATGAACACTCGCTACCACGTTAGCGACATTGCCAAATCATTGAAAGAACTCAGTTTTTACAGGTTTAGTTTTGGAGAGTAACAGGAAAATGAGAGTCAACAAGATTCGTAAAGGTTTTACGATTGTCGAGCTGCTGGTGGTCGTCGCGATCATCGCGTTGCTCGCCGCATTGTTGCTGCCGGCGTTGGTGCGAGCTCGTGAGGCCGCACGCAACAGTCAATGCAAGAACAATCTCCGCCAGATTGGTCTGGGGATTCAAATCTTCTCGGAAGGCGACCCCCAAGGCCGCCTGACGACTGGTGCCAGCGACTTTCGTCGTGACGGGTGTATGGACCGCTGGGGTTGGGTCGCTGACCTAGTGAACATCAATGCGGCATTGCCGGGCGAGTTGCTATGCCCCACCAATCCGTTGCGTGGCCCCGAGAAGCTGAACGACCTGTACGGCCGAGACACAACCGACGGCAACGCGAAGGACGGTGCTAATCCTGCTCGTTTGCGTGATGGCGTCTGCGGTGCACCGCAATGGGCTGGTATTGATGGCGGTGGTTCCGGAGAATTCGGCGGTACCTCACCGCTGACTCCCGAGCGTGCGGCGTTGATCGCCCGCGCGTTCCTGGGGAAAGGCTACAACACGAACTACGCTGCTGGCTGGCACTTTGTCCGCAGCGTTCCCAAGTTCTCGTTTGATGATTCGGTTTCGCCTGCCCGGATTCTGTCGGTCGGAACCGGTGCGGAAGGGCTGAAGGGCCTGAGCACCACGCAAGGTCCGCTTCGTCGCCGGATCCTGGAGAGTGGCCCGGTCGTTTCGTCGAACGTCGCTTTGCTGGGCGATGCCGCGCCAGGCGACATCACCGAAGCAACGGCGCAAGCTACCTTTGAGTTCGGCCCGACCGACCCTTATGCTCAAGGCAGCACCGAAGCCCAGGTCTTCATCACCCAAGGGGACTTGCTGACGGAGGCCTTCAACGATGGCCCTGCTTATTGGGACACCAGTTCGAATACGATCAACCTGATCGCTCAAGGCGCCGATCTCAGTGTGCAGGCCGACTGCGAAGCAGCTGGTAAGTGCCCTCCTCCGACGACCGCCACCGGCACCTACCTGCAAGATACGCGTGACTGGTATGCCGTTCACGGTGGTGGCACCCAAGCTTCCGCAAACATCTTGATGGCTGACGGCAGCGTCAAACAGTTTTCGGATCTCAACGGTGACAAATTCCTGAACCCCGGTTTTCAAGTTCCGAATAGCCTGACGTTGGAACAATACGCTACGATCGGTTACCGTGATTCGCAAGTTGAGCTGCCGCCGTCGCAGATCTTCAGCGGCGTGTTCTTGATCAACCTGCAAAAGCGCTCGGATTTTGAATAATCAGAACGGTTGTATTCGTTTCCTGACGGATGGATCGATTACATCAACTTTAGCCTGCCCGGAACGTCGTCGAAGTCGTTTCGGGCAGGTGCCGTTAAAAGAAATCGTAGCTTCCGGACCCCTACTTGAACTATACGAAACTAGACGAACGTGAATCGTACGCTACTCCTTTTGTTTTCACTGTTTGCCGCCTGTCTTCTGATTGCGGCCGGCCTGATTTTTTCGACCAACTCACAGCGCCGCCCGGGCAAGGGTCCTGTGCGAGATGCCGTGATCAGCGAGGTAGATGTTTCCGACGACGCACTCGCTTTGTCAACATCGAGAAATCGGACGGGACAATTGATAACCGAACCGCCGGCACCGAGTCTAGGTACACCGCGACTGGAATGCGATGTAACGGAATTCGACTTTGGGGCCATGGACCCGGACTCAAAATCCTCACACGCGTTTCGGATCCGCAACATGGGCGACGCGCCGTTGACACTTAGCGATGCGGGAACAAGCTGCAAATGTACGGTTTCAAGTTTTCCTCGTGAACCGATTGCGCCAGGCGGATACGCGGAGGTCGTATTGGAGTGGAAATCGACCGAGGACGAACGGGAGTTTGCGCAATCGGCGAATTTCAAGACGAACGATCCGTCGCGTCCCAATCTCGAACTGACAATCCAAGGCCAGGTCCGCTGGCGGATAGCGTGCGTCCCGTACGACTTGAATTTCACCGACGTCGTCCCCGGACAGGATACCAAACGGGAGCTCTTGATCGTTTCGCGGGCCTGGGACGACCTGCATCTGGAGACCATCGCGTCCTCGATCGACGGCTTGACCTGGGAACTGCGCGATGCCGATCCCGAATTGCTTCGCCACTGGGCAGCACGCTCCGGCTATGTCATGACCGCCCTCCTGCCCCATGGCATGGCTCAGGGACGGTTTACCGGTTGGTTGCGCCTGCACGGCGGCTCCAAAAGCGACCAGTCACAATCTGTCGACCATACCGTCTATGTGGGTGGAAACGTTCTGCGACGCTTGTCCATTCATGGTCGCGGAATTGACGAGAAGGGCCGAGTAACATTGGGACATATTGGCCGAGGCAAAGGCGCACAACTCAAGTTTCTGATGAAAGTCCGCGACGACCAGCCGGAGTTAGCAATCACCAAAATCGAGGCGACGCCCCCTTTCGTTCGCGTTGAGCTGTCGCCCCACGAACTTGCCAACACCAAACCCGGGTTTTATTCACTAACGATCACCATTCCTGAAGACGCTCCCGAGTGCGTATATTCGGGCGTCACGCCGGGGCGGTTGCACTTGGAATTCGATCACCCACGGATATCCCATTTGGACCTGGAGCTCAACTTCGTCGTCACTGACGCGAAACTCGTCGCCAACAGGTAGACGCGAGACGTTCCGAGTGAACGCAACGGCCCGATGCGAATACGATTCTCGAGTATGACATAGTGTGAAGCAGTGAACATGACGATTACGGACGACCAGCGAACTCGCACATGCCACGCGTGCGGCAATAACGTGTCGCAGTCGGGCAAGTTCTGTAACCAGTGTGGCGCATCCTTGGTCGAGCCCTGTCCGACATGCGGCCAAGATATCTTGGCGGGTAGCCGGCATTGTGCCCACTGCGGTGTGGCCGTTCAAGAGCAACTGGCGCAGTCGCGGAAGAACCTGGAAGCGGCT
>JAGQPD010000617.1 GCA_020426865.1 Planctomycetales bacterium | reverse complement strand
CGGATCCGCGCACTTTCATCCGCCGGATTTCGTTCGACCTGCTGGGGCTCCCTCCGACTCCCGAGGAAGTCGCCGCCTACACCGTCCATCCGGATCCCGCGGCCCTCGTCGATCAGCTGCTGGCATCGCCCCGTTTCGGCGAGCGGTGGGCGAGGCATTGGTTGGATGTGGTCCGTTTTGCGGAAAGCGACGGCTTTGAGAAGAACAACGCCCGCGAGAATGCGTGGCCTTACCGGGACTATGTGATCCGCGCCTTCAATGAAGATAAGCCTTACGACCGTTTCCTGCTGGAGCAATTGGCGGGCGACGAACTGATCGACTACGAAAACGCGCCGGTCATCACACCCGAAATCGTGGATAATCTAGTTGCCACCGGGTTTCTTCGCATGGGAATCGACGAAACCGGTTCCAGGACCATGAATTTCGTCCCCGAGCGACTCAAGGTGATTAGCGACGCGATAACCGTGGTGAGCTCTGGCTTAATGGGACTCACAATGGAATGTGCCCGCTGTCATTCTCATAAGTATGACCCAATTCCCCAACGCGACTATTATCGCTTGAAGGCTGTATTTCAAGGCGCGTTGGACGAGCATGATTGGAGCAGCTTTAAGACCCGCACTTTGGAGTTGGGCACGCCGGAGCATCGGGAACAACTGGCCGCCGTCAACCCGCCCCTAGAAGCCCAAATCAAGAAACTGGCCGCCCGACAGAAGCAACTCGAATCCGACCTCAAACTGGCTCTGTTGCGACACCACTATCCCGAACAATCGGACACGGATAATCAGCTTACATTGACCGCTCTGCGGGTGGCGGACAACACTCGCACGCTGAAACAACGCACGCTGGTGGAACGGTTACAACGGGTCGAAGTCCTGCCGGACGACCAGCAACCGGCGTCGATACTGGAAACCCGGCAAGTCATTTCCGACACCGAACGCGAACTCCACCGTCTGCGTCGTCAGCTCATCCCGCCTCTCACTATTCGAGCTCTTTGGGATTTTGGCCGCCCCTCGCCGACTTATACATTACGACGTGGCGAACATAACAAGCCAGGAGCGCTCGTCGGACCCGGCGTTCCCTCGGTGCTGACCGATGGCCATACTCCCTTCGTTGTCGAGCCGCCGTTCCCCAACGGCACGGCGAAGACAGGCCGGCGTTTGGCATTCGCCCGCTGGTTGACGCAACCCGATCATCCATTGACGGCGCGGGTGATGGTGAATCGAGTGTGGTATCACCATTTTGGAACTGGGTTGGTCAAGGATCTGGAGAATTTCGGGCGTCAGGGAGAACCGCCTTCGCATCCTGAATTGCTCGACTGGCTGGCTGTGGCATTTGTCGAACGTGGATGGAGTGTCAAGGAGCTTCATCGCTTGATGATGACTTCACGAGCGTACCGACAGTCGAGTGAAATTGGCCGCGAGAGCTTGACGAAGGATCCCCAAAATCGACTTCTCTCACACATGTCGCTACGGCGATTGGACGCCGAAGCATTGCGTGATTCGTTATTGTTTGTGTCGGGCAAGTTGGATTCAACGCCTGGCGGCTGGCCGGATGCGGTTTCCGTCGATCGCGACGGCTTGGTCAGCGTCTTTCCTACCGGCAACGGCAACTGGCGACGCAGCATCTATCTCCAACATCGCCGCACCGAAATGCCCACGATGCTCGACACGTTCGACTATCCGCAAATGGGGCCGAACTGCAT
>JAGQPD010000616.1 GCA_020426865.1 Planctomycetales bacterium | reverse complement strand
GCCATAGATCCATGATTGCGTTTGAAGGATTGGGAAATACTCCCGGACAATCCCCATCGACTGCACAACTTGAAACGTGCAACCGCCGCCGAACGAACCGCCGATGCACAAGATCGTGAATAACACTGCCAGCAGGCTGCCCAACGGTGCCAGTCCCATTTCGGACAAGCCGTCCCGCAAATATCGCATCGGTCCGCCCAACACTCGGCCGTCACTGTCCACGCGACGATACATCTGTGCTAATGTGCATTCGGTGAACTTGCTGGTCATCCCCAACAATCCGCACACGATCATCCAAAAGATCGCACCTGGTCCGCCCGTTCCTACCGCGATCGCGACCCCCGCAATGTTTCCTAGTCCCACTGTCGCTGACAATGCCGAGGCCAGCGCCTGAAAGTGAGTCACCTCGCCGACGTCCTGCGGATCGTCGTAGTCACCCTTGGTCACCCGCACGGCATGGCCGAAATAACGGACATTGACGAACCCCATGCGGATCGTGAAAAAAATGGCGCCCCCAAACAACCAAATCACCACCAGCGGCACGCCCGCCTCGAGCTTCGGAAAAAACACCCTCACCACATCAAACATCAACACGCTTGCCAGCGGGGCGACAAGGTACTTCCCGAAGAAATCATCAATCGTCTTTTGCCAACCCCCTACCCCGGCATCCGACTTCGCGTCGGACGTCGTAGCGGCAGGGGGAGTGGCATCGGTGGCCGAGTGATCTGCCGATGTGTCATCCAGCGCGGTGGCGGTTTCCGGTGTGGCGGTTTCCGGTATCGTCTCTTGCGACCACGTCGCCGTTGGATAGGCCAGGAGTAGCGTGAGCGTCCAAAGAACGATCCAGCGGCGATCGGGCACGGCGTTCAATGCGATATTCCTTCCTACCGTTTGCGCTTTCGCGCAAAGAGTTTGATGGTTCACCAGGGTTTTGGCTTGACACGTATGATCGCGACAACACCTGCAACTTTTACGAAATAAAGTTTTAGCCGTCAAGGCTTTACGTCAAGCTACCCGCTGCGATTCAAAACTCCGCTAGTGAATTTTTACATATGCCGTTGTCAAAATTGTCGGAACTGCTAGGATAACAGAGGCGATGGGAAAGAAACGCTAGTTGGTGGGTAAATGCGAGATGTCGGTGGAGCAGAGTGACGCGACGATTTTGGACATGTTACGGCGGGTTCCGTCGATGACGGTGGCGGAGATGTCGCGATCGATGGGGGTGACGGCGACAGCGGTTCGGCAACGATTGACGCGGTTGACCGGTCAAGAGTTGATTGAGCGTCGGGTGATGCGTGAGGGGCGTGGTCGGCCGCAGCACGCGTATAGAATATCGGAGAAGGGTCGACGGCAGACGGGGACGAATTTTGCGGACTTGGCGGTGGCGATGTGGCAAGAATTACGGACGATTGCGGATATTGAGGTCCGTCGGGGGTTATTGCAGCGGCTCAGTCGGCGTTTGGCACAGATGTACGTGGGCCGGATTGAGGGGGAGACGGCGGAGGCCCGGATGCGGAGTCTGGCGAGGTTGTTTCAGGAGCGTGAGGTGCCGATCGAGGTGCAGGAAAGTGCGAAACCGGGGGAGCTACCCGTTCTTAAAGCGCTCGGTTGCCCTTATACTGATTTGGCTGAGCGGGATCGTGCGATCTGCTCGATGGAACGGATGTTATTCTCCGAGGTATTAGGGGCGCAGGTATCGCTGAGCCAATGCCGGTTGGACGGAGAGTCCTGTTGTACCTTTCACGTCAATTGAATTGTAAAGAAAGCGGATTTTCACATGACCAAGCCTTGGATAGAGGGGCTGTTGGAGGAAGGCGTCATCACGACGACGTTGGAGCAGGCGATCAACTGGGCGCGTCAGTCGAGTATTTGGCCGATGACGTTTGGGTTGGCATGTTGTGCGATTGAAATGATGGCGGCGGGGGCGAGTCGATACGATTTGGAGCGATTTGGAGCTGGAGCGTTCCGTGCGACGCCGCGGCAAGCGGACTTGATGATTGTGGCGGGCACGGTCACGTACAAGATGGCCAGTCGCGTGCGGCG
>JAGQPD010000615.1 GCA_020426865.1 Planctomycetales bacterium | reverse complement strand
AACGGCCGCAGTGGCGATGGATCGGCGCGTTCGTCTCGCTCGTCGTCAGTGCTGCCATCCAACACTGCCAGCACCTCCTTGCGTGAACGAGCTGGCGGAGCCGCCTGATCACTTTCAAGCGGCATGCTGGGCGGGCGGCGCAGTAAGTAGGCCAGTAAGTCGTTGACTTGCGAGTCCGATAGCGATTCCAGTAATTTGTCGGGCATGACCGAAACGGAAGTGGGTTTCAATGCGTCGACCTGCGACGTTGGAACTCGAGTTATCTTGCCATCGCGATCACCGACAAGCAATTCATCGCCCTCGTTGCGAACGACCCCATTGATGACTCGACCGTCGTGCAGGTGAATCGCATACGGAATGTAATCGGGGTTAATTGCGAAACTCGGTTGCTGGATATCCCGCAAGACGGAGCGATAGTCGCGATGCTTCAGGTTCGCAAGGTCCGGGCCGATCATTGCTTGACCGATCGCCTCCAGTGAATGGCACTTGCTACATCCGACCCGACCGTCGAAAAACAATTGCCGTCCCCGTCCCCAACTGGCATTGGCCAGTTCGATCGGTTCCCTTGCGATCGAGGGCGACTCGGCCGTGTCGCTATCTGGCGCCCACGGCAACAACCACTGCCGCAGCGGTAGCGGGCCGATGCGAGTTGCATTCGACGAAAGCACTGCTTGCCAGGAAGCATTGAAGTGGGGAAGCGAATGGTCGGTAGCAAGACGGATCGAAAGTGGGGTCGGCGACGACAATTGTTCGACCGTGACCGAAATGTGTACCTGGTGAGTGCCACCCGGCTGTTGCTTTGAAGCTACCGCCGGACTGCCAGCCATCGCAACGGTAAATGGATGATCGGCGGCAAAGACGAGTGCACGTTCGGTGATGAAGGTGTCGTCTGCCGGTCGGTAGTCGAGCGTTTTGCCCGGTTGGATATGTGGTGCAAAGATGCCTCGCAGATCCAATTGTGTCGAAAGGCGTAATTCCCCCGGTGTCGCCAATTGTCGGAGCAACTCAGTGCGCCACGTCGTGTTTTCGGCAAATTCAATGGCGACGTCAAGGTCTGCCGTATCAAGCGTGAATCGACCGCTAGTGGAACCGTCGAGTGATGTCCATTCCGCCTCGACACCATTTAGTGAATAGGCAAGATCGAGCGCGGTGTGTTGGGGCAGCACTGGTGGCCCAGGTGACGGTTCTGTAGTGGCGGCAAGACCGTCGATCGTCAACGCGTATTGCGCGACCTGGTTGTGCGCGGCGGTCGCGATGATGAGCGTGCGGCGGTCGGCCGATAATGCTGTGGAAATCACCTGCAAGTTCTTCGTGGGCATCGACTGTTGCATTTCTGTCACGGCATAGCCGGGCCGAATTGTCTCGAAGCGATCACCCGCAGCCACATAGGTGCCGTAACAAATGGTCAATCGATCGGTCAGTTGTTGCAGACGTGTCGGATCGAGCGGCGCGTCAAATTCGATGCGGACTTCGTTGGCACCGGTGCAGTACGTGGCAAGCGGAAGCGGTACGCGTGATTCCGCGGTCGCCAAGTCATAGCGAACGGCGAATAGACTCCCCTTACCTGTCGGGCCAGTGCCCCAATCGGGGCCGCCACTGTGACAGGCGACAATCAATTCTCCACGCGGCGAGATACAGCAATCGACCGTCAACATGGGCAAGCATCCGATCAAAACATTCTTCGCGACGTATTCTCCGTCGGTTCGACGGGAAAGCTGCGTGCGATACAATTTTCCGCGTGATTCGCCCGTGACAATCAAATCGCCCCGCCACGATGCAGGGCCGAATATCGGACCGCCCATGCGAAATGGCAAGTCAAACACCATCCCACATGTCGATTGATGCTGCGGCGCGTAGTCGAACGTGCTCGGCTCATCAAATACGTTGGGTAAATGACGCGGGTGTCGCGGCGGGAATCCGTAGTGCCGGCCTGGCACGATGTGGAGCAGTTCGTCAAATGGGTTGCCGTTGGCCAGCCAGGTGGCGCCTTCCTGATCAGTCACGAACAGCTGTTTTTCGGGGTCAAACTGCATCCCAATGGAAAAACGTACGCCGGTACAAACCGTCGTGCGTTGCAACGTATTGGCGTCGATTCGTTGGATAGTGCCACGGTCGCTCTGAAGGTCAAACGCCGACTTGCCCGATTCGTCCAGTAGATAGGCGTTGTTGTAAGCTGCGGTGCCGAGCCCAAAATAGATGGCGTTATCATCGGGATCAATAGCGATTCCGATCGCATCGACGTTTTGTGGAATCTCTTGCCAGCCCGTAGCAATGATGCGTTCCTCTTCAGCGATGTCGTCACCGTCCAGATCGAGGATCGCGGAAACTTTTCCTTTCGACGCAACGATCACACCCCGCGGCGCTCGTCGATTGGCGAGTGTCTGCCGGTCGGCCGTCTGCTGGCCAGCCGTCGCAGCGGCCTCGGTTGCGAGCAGAGGATGGTCGTCCGGAATCACTGCCATGCCAATGGGGCCGCGCAATCGTCCTTGATTTTCGAAGAAGCGATGAGCGTGATCTTCGTATCCGTCGTCGTCGCTGTCACGGAGCAACCAGATGTCGCCATCATAGCCAAGTGCATACATGCTTCCGTCAGAGCGATACCGAATGTTGTTGATGTTGTTCAACTCGACGGGTAACTCGCGAACGGTGAAGCCCGGCACGAGCATTTGGACGGCTGGTGGGTCCGTGGCTGGTGGGTTCGGCGCCGTGGGAGCGGCCGAAATGACGGCGGCGGTTCGGCCGAGGATGGCAAGTGTAGGGAAGGCGATCAATGCCCATCGCAAGAGGAGTGGCGACATCGTGAATGAATTGACCATGGTTGGGCTCGTGGTTGGGCTCGTGGAGGGAATTTCAAAGACAATTGTAGGTCGAGGGAAGTGGGCTTTTCAACGGGGAGCCAACGCGTGGAAAAGTTCTCCTCGAATGGTTACAATTGGTGGGAATTAACGAAGCACCAGCGACATGCAAAAAGGAATCTCGGTGAATGTGTTGACACGGCGGATTGTAAAGGGAAGCATTGCGGCGTTGAGTATTGTCGTTGCGATTTGTCTCTTCATCTACTTGGCTTTTCCGCAGACCATTCTTACGATTGCCGCGTCCGCTCAACGGAAGTCAGCAGGTATGACGCGGGACATCGTTCGCATTGGCGATTGGGACATTCCCTATTTCCACGGTGGGCGGGCCAACGGAGAGAATTTTCCCATTGTGTTCGTGCATGGTTTTGGCGACACAAAGCATACGTTTGTCCACATCGGTCAACGGCTTAGCAATGAATACGAGGTCTACGCGTTGGACTTGCCCGGGTTTGGGGAGACCGCGATCCGGCCGAACGAAGACTACGGCCCGGAATTGTATCAACGTACTCTCGCCGGGTTTCTTGACAAACTGCAGCTGACACGAGTCCACTTGGTGGGCCACTCGATGGGAGGGGCTGTTGCTGCGGTCGTCGCGCAGGACGATCCTGCGCGCGTCGCAACGCTTTCGCTGTTCGCGCCGGCCGGCGTGAATGGTGCCGAACCAAGCGAACTGGAAGAAATTGTTGCTGCGGGAGGCGAAAACCCTTTGTTTTACGAGACCCGCGAGCAGTTCGAACGGCTGCTTGGGATGGCATTTAATGACCCTCCCGAGATCTCATCACTTGCCATGCGTGGACTCGTATCACGGGGCGCCCAGCGCAACGAGGTCTATCGCGAGATCTTCGCCGACTTGCAGGGGCAGCGTGATCAACTGCAGATGGAACGCTGTGTTCAACTATTGGACGTACCGACGCTGGTCGTTTGGGGTGACGAAGATCGGGTCGTCAGTGTCTCCGCGGCAGACCGCTGGAAAGAGTTGAACCCGGCGATCGAAGTCAACATCATCGCCGGTGAAGGGCACGCTATTGTTAACCAATACCCCGGAAAATGTGCCGAATGGTTGCGTCAGCACATGCAGGGATTCAGCCACAACGTGGTGTCGCTCGAATAGCCGTCACTGTCGGTCGATACCGCCGAACTCTCCAGCAACTATGCAGGCAAAAAAACGGCGATCATGCTCGACACAACTGGCCAGCATGAACGCCGTATGGTGGTTGCAAACACTGTCGTTGCAAATATTGTCGAAATTCTATCGTTCTCTTCTCGCTAGGGAACTTAACGCCTTCGCAGAGTTCCGAGTGCCAAAAGTCCGACGAGCGAGAGTAAACCTGTTGCCGGTTCGGGAACCTGTGTTACGCGCAGGTTATCAAACACGCCAAAGCTGAATGCTGGCTTTGTCGACACTGAACCAAATGGATCGGCAAACGACAATGCCAACGTGCCGGACAAGTTCGAGCGATTGACGGTCCCCATCTCAAAGCCGTCGACCAAAAACGTGGCGGTGCCGGCGTTGGTGTCAACGTCGATTTGCAGGTCATGCCAAGCGTAGCCGAGCGTACCGTCCCGGGCCGGAACCAGAGTGTTGGTCGGGTCGAAAACGCTGGCGTCACCTTGGATCGCTGGCGGCGATTGGCCAGGGAATTTTGCAACGAGATTTGGATCGGAATTGTCCAAGCTGGAGACGACTGCGTCGTTATCGTACATCTTGTAGTCGGTTCCCGAATCGCCATCGCTGTCGCCCGTGAAACCGGCACCGTTGAACGGCATTCCTGCGGAAGGATCAAAACCGACGAACGCGCCAATATCTTCGGTCGTTCCGCCGCTGGTGTTGTAATTGATCCACATGTCAACGTTGACGCGGTATTGCCCCGTAAGATTCAGCCCTTCGGGATAAGCGGAGATCTTGGCCGCGGCGGCAGGTGCCACAATATTGGCTGCCATTCGCAGGCCCGTCGAGCCAGTGCCATTGGGTGCCGACGGAATGCCGAACTGGCTGTAATCGAAGCCGAACATGTATTCGGTGT
>JAGQPD010000614.1 GCA_020426865.1 Planctomycetales bacterium | reverse complement strand
CGCTTCTTTTACATCGAATATCGCCGGCGTTGGCGGGAACTGCGGGCGATGGTCGGCGAGAGGCCGACAGTGGACGAGACAATTGCGTCGTGACGCGCGTGCGTCGCGATAGTGGTGGGACAGTGGCCTGGCGGGCACCGAAAAAAGAGAGGAGAGAACGATGCAGTTCGACAAGGATGCCGTCCGGGCCGCCGCCAGGGGCCGATGGGGCGAGATTTTAGGACATTTTAGCAACGGGGCACTGGATGAAGCGATCGCGGCCGATGGGCGACATGTGATCTGTCCGTTTCACGACGACACACACCCGTCGTTTCGGATCGATAACCTGGACGAAGGGACGGCGATCTGTTCGTGCGGCACGTTCGATGGAATCGAGCTGCTTCGACAAGCCAACGGCTGGGATTTCCCGACGACTCTCGCTCGCTTGGCCGGGTTTCTCGGCGTTTTGGGCGCGAACGGTAGCACCGGACATATCGCAGATATGATGACGGCCGTCGCGAACGCAAAGCGTATGCCGATCGAGTCGATGCGAGTCTACGGTGCGGTACCGGCCAAGAGGGGCAAGCTGGACGTCGTGAGGTTCCCTGTTTGGAATGAAAGGGGCGCGCAGCACTCGTATTTTGACTTAACAACGACGGGAAAAGGCTGGTTTAAGAAGGCAGAGAGCAAGAGCGAAAAGACGTCGGGGTTGTTCTTTCCTAATCGGTTACCTCAGCCGGGCGAGACGTGGCTGCTCGTGGAAGGTCCCAAGGATGCGTGTGCTCTCCACGGCATTGGATATATCAACACCTGTGGATGCGACACCGACCGGCTTGCCCAACGATATGTCCGATTGTTTCGGGACGTGATCGTGGTGATCGTGCCTGACCGGACCGCGGACGCGGAAGCGAAGGCGGAGACGTCTGCTGCGAGGCTGTATGGCGTTGCCGCAAGTGTCAGGATTGCGACACTGCCACTGCCGATCGCGATCAGTAGCGACCAGCCCAACGACGCGCGAGACGTATTGCGACTGCCCGCCGGTGAACGGCTGTTGCGAGCGGCGGTTGAGGATGCACGGTCGTGGGACCCGCCGCGGCCGGACCCGGAGATTCCGTCGATCGCGACGGCCGAGGGGCAGACCGACGTCGCCAATGGTAGGCGTCTGGTTCGAATGCACGGAATGAACCTTAGATATGTGGGGCCGTGGGAGAAGTGGTTGTACTACAACGGCGCGACGTGGGTATTGGACAATATGCAGCGAGTAGAGCAGTGGGCCAAGGGGCTTGTTCCGGAGGTCTTTACGGACATTGGTAAATGCGGAGCCGTCCACGGAGGAATGGTGAATTTCGCGAAAAAGACGGCAAGTATGTCGGGCTTGAGTAACGCTATTCGCGCAGCGCGGAGCGAGCTGGCCATTCATCACGAAAGTCTAAATCGTGAACCTTACCTCCTGAACGTGCGTAATGGGACACTGAACCTCCGTACGTTAGAACTTCGCAGTCATCGCCGAGAGGATCTGCTAACCCAACTAGCACCTGTCGACTTTGATCCCGACGCGGATTGTCGGCTGTGGTTGGAATTCCTGCGCCAAATTACCGACGGCAACGACGACTTAATTGCTTACCTGCGTCGGCTCGTTGGTTATTCGTTGACCGGTGTCGTGAGCGAACACCTGGTTGCCATTTGCTATGGTGCTGGGGCCAACGGCAAAAGCGTGTTTTTGAATTGTGTCATGAGCATGATGGGGCCGGACTATTCGCTACAATGCCCGCCGAACATGCTCATGATAAGGAAAAAGGAGCCCCATCCGACCGAATTGGCTGATCTCTTCGGACGCAGACTTGCGGCGGCTGTTGAAACAGAATTCGGAAGCAGACTGAGTGAGTCGCTGGTTAAGACCCTGACCGGTGGTGACAGGATTCGGGCTAGGCGGTGTTTCGAAGACCATTGGGAGTTCAGCCCAACGCACAAACTTTGGATGGCCACCAACCACAGACCGGTCATTCGCGGGACCGACGAGGGGATTTGGCGACGAGTGAAATTGATTCCGTTCACGGTCACGATTCCGCCAGACAGGCAGGATCGGAATTTACTGCAGAAGCTCCAGTCTGAGCTTTCTGGAATCCTGAATTGGGCACTTTTAGGGTGCCAAGAATGGCAACACGACGGCCTTGGCGAACCCAGTTTGGTATCGGATGCCACCACAGCATTCCGCGCCGAAAGCAATGTGATCTCGCTGTTTCTGGACGACTGCTGTGACTTCGCTCCCGATTCCCGAGTTGGAGCCGCTGAGTTGTTTCGAGCATACAAAGATTGGGGAGGGCGCATGTCGCAGACCGCATTTGGCGCCGAACTTGCCATGAAATACGAGAAACGCAAGTCCCACGGTTGCAACGTTTACGTTGGTTTGGCACTCAAACCGTCCATGAATGGTCACGTGGGGGAGGGATAGGGACAGTTGTCCCATCGTTGTTCATATATACGTACGCGTAAGGGGGTAACTATCTCCCTCCCCCGTCGAAAGTCGAGCTTCCCAAATCTTCCCGTTGGTGTAGGAATATTACTACAAGTCCGATTCAATGGTAATCATCGGCCAGTCCCCGTTCAATTAAACGGGGCGACCGCTCACCATATTACCGGCGGGTAATAGTACGGCACCAGTCCCAGGATGGCGGCCGCTTCGTGTGCGACGGCGAATAGGGTGGTAACTGCCGCGAATGCGGCGAAATGCCCGCGCGCGAGGCGACAGGCGACGACAATTAGGACCACCCCCGCGACGGCTAATACTATCGGGACGAGCGCATCCTTTATGGATGACGTCACCGTAACGTACAAAACGAGAGACTGAAAGAACGCGATTCGAACCAGCAGCATGCCAATTAGGGCTACGGGAACAGCCTTCGACAAGCGACGACCCCGACGGTCGTTGGGCGGTGCGAAGTGGACTTGTGCCGGTTCGTACGGGTTCGTTTCCATCGAAGTTGGTTCTAACCGATGCGGCTCAGGGAAGCACACGCCCCATAACAAACTGGACGATCTCAATCGGAACGTTCGCCGTGTAACGGACGCAATACTGAAGCGCGATGCCTTCAAAGAACACCACGCAAAAGACTTTCCAATTCCCAATCGCCATATGGTGAGCCGCGAAAAGCAGAAAAGTACCCGCCGAGCACAGGCCACCGGCCACTCCGATCGCAGCCAGCAACGAGTATAGAGAATGCGACCAGAGGAATTCAGCAAAATCAAATACCACGATCCAATACCCGAACGTCAAATCAGCACCAGCCCAAGCGGCAACGCACAAAGCGGTCACGCTATCCCATCTCGGCCGATAATACGTTCTCCGCGACTCGACGTATTGTTGAAGCGTCTTCATATGTGTCGGCCTTGGAATCTCAAACGATCGGACTGTTTTGACAGTGAAGCGCATGCCAATAGCGGCGTCAAAAAGTGTAAACGGTCATTATCCAACCGATTTCGACCCTTTTGGCCCAATGTTTTAAGGACTTACGTCAACAAAAAAGCGCAACGGATGGTTTAAGAACGAGGCTTGACACTCCTGGACATTCTGCTATGATTGTGGTGGGAGGTACCAAGTCATGGCGGTGGCGATTTACGCGAGAGTTTCGAGCCGGCAGCAGGACACCCGATCGCAGGAGGCAGACCTTCGGCGCTGGGCAAAAACACAAACCGAGGAGGTCCGGTGGTATCGAGATACAGCAACCGGTCGCAAGATGGACCGACCAGGGTGGAATCGCTTGACGCGAGACATTTCCAAGGGCAAGGTCAAGCGTGTCGTGTGCTGGAGATTGGATCGGTTAGGCCGCACAGCGAGCGGATTGAGCGCTTTGTTCCAGGATTGGCTCGGTCGTGGAGTGACGCTCATCAGTTTACGTGATGGACTCGATTTGTCGACGCCTAGCGGGCGTTTGATGGCTCACGTGCTCGCCTCCGTCGCGCAATATGAGAATGAAGTGAGAGTGGAGAGGGTCATGGCGGGCCAGGCACGTGCACGGGCCGCTGGGGTGTCGTGGGGCGGCAGTGAGCGGGGAAGGCGGATCAAAGTGACCGACGAGCAGGTTGCGACTATAAAACGCATGGCGCGCGATGGTGCCAAGAAGGCGGTGATCG
>JAGQPD010000613.1 GCA_020426865.1 Planctomycetales bacterium | reverse complement strand
TCTGACGTCGGTGTTGCGATATCATCCGTAAAGCTCGCGGATGACTTGCCCTGCCCCACCAATCTTGATCGGGCGACCGTCGGGCGAGTGCAATACAGTCGCCGGATCAATGCCCATCAACGCATAGATTGTCGCGGTGATGTCCGGAGGCGAAATCGGTCGTTCGAGCGGGCTCTCGCCCATCGCATCGCTCGCACCAATCACCTGACCGCCCAGTGTCCCACCGCCAGCCATCGCCACACTGAACACACGTGGCCAGTGGTCACGACCACCCAACGTATTGATCTTGGGAGTGCGACCGAACTCGCCCATCACCACCACCAACGTCCGATCGAACAAATCGCGCTCGATCAGGTCGGTCACCAGCGCCGACAAACCTTGATCCAACGATGGAAACAATCCTACCGGTACCTTGGCACCTGTGTAACCTTCCTTCAACCGCGTCACCATATTATTGTGCGTGTCCCAACCGACGTTGTTGACGGTTACGAGCGGCACTCCCCGTTCAACAAGCCGCCGCGCCAGCAGTAGATTACGGCCGATCTCGCGCGAACCGTATCGCCCCAACGTTTCCGCCGACTCGCTCTCCAAATCAAACGCCGCTCGGGCAGTCGCCGACGTCATCAAGCGGAAAGCCTGTTCAAATCCGGGATGAATCTCCTCCGGAGTGTGTCGCTGCGCCGACTCGGACATCACTTCCAACTGATGCAAATACCGTCGCCGCTGTTCCAGCCGCGCCGACGTAAGGCCCGGATACAACGTCATTGCGCCGTCGCCACTTTCCGGCGTCTCGGCATTCAAGCTATCGCGACGTGCATTGCCGTTATCTACCTCAAACGGACTGAACCTCGCCGGCAAGAAACCGCGGGCAGCAAACCGTCCCCCGCCCACACGATGATGCGGAACGGCAATATGCGATGGTAATTCTCCTTCATGCCTCCTATGCTGGTCCACGACCGCACTAAACGATGGGTAATCCAGTGCCGGAGTCGGCTTGAAGCCGCTCAACATGTAGTGTGTGCCCAGATTGTGTTCCCCCAATGGCGAAGCAACACTCCGTAGAATCGACCAGCGTTTCATCTGCTTCGCGAATTGCGGTAACAGTTCACTGACACCAACCCCAGGAACTGACGTAGAAATGGCTGCAAATGGTCCACGCACCTCCAACGGCGCCCGCGGCTTGGGGTCCCATGAATCGACGTGACTCGGCCCCCCATCCAACCACACCAAAATGCATGCATCCGCCCGACGCTCGAATGCACTCGCCACTTCGCCACCCAACACCCACCGCCGCGGCCCAAAATATTCCCGCCATCCTATACCTAGTGACGCCAGGTATCCGATGCGGAGAAAATCGCGGCGGAGGAGCGGTGCGTGACGTGTCGCGTTCCCGTTCATGTTCGTGCCCTAACGGTTGTTGACGAATTCGGACGAGTTGAGCAAGCTCCACACGAAATCTTCCAACTTCTCGCGTAACTCGGCCGTCTCCATGGTATCCGATAGCTCTCGATGCCAGAAATCTAATTCACTTTCCCGGACCTCGCGCCCTAATGCCCGCAGGTAAAACTCGGCGACAATCTCGACAGGCGGGACATTGTCGTGCAGCAGCATGGCCAGACGCCCGTTTGAGTCGGCGATCGGACGGTTGAGCACCTCACCGTTAAGCAGTGCAAGCTGCGACGCGAGTTGATCGATACCCCCTTCGCGCGTCGAACACGCCTGGCCTTTCGGACAGGCACCAAACGCCTGAAGCGAAGCCGCGGCGGATCGCCGATCGATCATGGTCGCAACCCGCGCCGACGGATCAGCCGGTTGCATCCACGTTTTCAAGCCAGTCACGTCGGAAACGGCGTCCAGCAGCACCGGCGCTGACAGCGGCCGTCGCGGGGCACTTGCGTAATAACGGTCCGGCAGGTTCACCGCTTCGGCCCCGATACCCGATCGCTGGTAGCTCGCCGACTCACAGATAACCCGAATCAACGGTCTCAATTCCATCTGATGAGCATCAAAATACTCGGTCAACTCCTGCAGCAACTGAGGATGTGACGGCGGATTCGTCACGCGATGGTCGACCACGGGATCGACCAGTCCCAATCGCATCAGCCGCTGCCAAACACGGTTCACAAACGCACGCGCGAAGTACGGATTGTCACGGGCCGTCAGCCAGGACGCGAAAGTGCGAAGATCGGCAACGTCTTCTCCTGCAAGCTGCGTTTCCAACGACATGCCCGGTAACTTGGCAACGGCAAATTTGCCGGTTCGAGGGTGGATCAATGGGCCATTTCCCTCCAGGCGAACGACGCTCCCGCGTTGGATCGGCGCCATGATCTGGGCAAGCCCATGATAGTCGTCCTGCGTCCACCGATCGAGCGGATGATTGTGGCAATTGGCACATGCCAGTCGCACCCCCATGAGTGTCTCACTGACATATTCCGCTTGGGCACGCGCGTCGGGTACCAAACGATGAAAGTAAGCCGGGCCGACGGTTTGTGAGTCACCTTCCGCCAGCAGCAGTTCCCTAACAATCTCATTCCAGGGGCGATCTTGCGTCAATTGGTCATGCAACCACGCGTGCAATGCTGTCACGCCGGCAACGTCGGTCGTCACCGAGTCCATTCTCAACATTAGGGCCAACTGCATCGTCCAGTAATCGAGGAAGGCCTGCGAATCCAAGAGCCGCTGCAACTCTTGCTCACGTTTTCCGAGTTCATCGGACTGCATGAACTGTCGCACGTGTTCGATGTCGGGAAGTCGTCCTGTGAGGTCGAGCGTAATCCGCCGCAGATAGGTGGCATCATCACAAAGTGCCGCTCGTGGCACGCGCAGCCGATCGAGCGTGGCGAAAATCTGTTCGTCGATGAAATTGTTCGGCCGTATCGCATTGACATCTGACGGCGGATCGGCATAGCTTGCTTCAATCGGGACGGCGACAACCCGATTCGCCAGCCGGACCATAACGGCATGCATGCCAGGGCGGTGTATCATGAGAGTACCATCATCTTCGATGCGTGCTGCCGTATCGTCGGTGCTGGTATAAACAGCCAGGTCGCGGACGTCCTTTTGTGTGCCGTCGCTATAGTGCGCAATGATCGTAAGAGGAATCTTCTGCGGGAGTGTTTCGGTACGAACGCGCTGCGGCTCGATCTCCAGTCGCACAAGCGACCGAATTCGCTGATCGCTCGCACCATTGGCAATCCAGCGTACGATCGTGGCCACTGCACTGCTTTCACTGTCAAGTCGACGTCCGCCACCATGTTCGAGCAATTCGGTCGGCTTCGCCAACACCAAACTTTGTTCTGGTATCAGCAGATCAACACGTCGCTGCTCGAGCTCCAGCGCAATCGAGCGATAATCCAATTCGGGATCACCTCCGAACAACGATAGCCGAAATCCTCCTCGCCCAGCGGCGCCACCGTGACAGTCCGCAGCGTTGCATCCAGCGCGCGTAAGAATGGGGACGATGTTCGCGGCAAAGTCGATGGCCATCGGGTCAACCATCGCGTTGGACTCGTAAACCTCGACCGCTCCGTACGTTGCGTCTCGGTTTCTTGGATCTGTCGGCCCCCCAAGGACAGCTTGCGTGCTGAGCCCCCCTTCCGACACTACGGCAAGTACCAACCACAGCACG
>JAGQPD010000612.1 GCA_020426865.1 Planctomycetales bacterium | reverse complement strand
CAACGTTGTCCGAACCGTCGGCAATCGGTTGGAAATTAACAACCGAACCGGGTACCGGCTGCCCATCGAGCGTGACCAGACCCGACACCTCGACAACTTTGTAGCCCTTGTTGTCGCAACCGGGTGCGGCGATGGCTAGTAGCGTGAGAATCGCGAGGCACATCTTCGTGCCTCGCGACAACTTACTGTTGATGGTCGAATTCTTCATTGCCATTTGCAGATTAGCGTTGATCGTTCGTAACGCAATAGTCCGGTAGGTTATTCATTGGCCAAGGTAATTGTCTCTCCGTTGCTGATCGTGCCCGAGGCAACGAACAGGTTCATATCGACACTCTGCGAGATCGAATGCACGGAACCATCGCAGAACACGAACTGTACCAAACCACCGGAGTGGAGAGAACCCCACGCGCGCTTGCAGGTATGAGCACCGCCGCCACCGATCTGTGTGCACTTGATGTAATCGGGCAGGAGCACACGGCTTTCGTAGAAGGCGCTTGATTGGTTGTACGATGTATACGCGTAGGCCCAAAATGAACGTCGATTCTGTTGTGTGATCGTGTGGTACTCGCCGATAAGCATCGTCTTTGACGTGCCGTCCTTAACTTGACGCAGCTTGACCGAATCGAATTGCCGGTTACGGCCAGCATCGCGAGCTCGTGTGTGCATGGGGCCTTGCCAGTCACTGGGCATGTCATTGGTATGTTGCGACAGCGCGGCAAGCGGATTATCCCAGTAGTGGTCGCCGTTCATTCCCAGCGAATGTCCAGACATGGCGCGATACGAGCCGGGTGCCCAATCGAGGCTCGTTCCGTTACCCGATTCGGGCTTGGCCAACACATTCGTTTCGATATCACTGGGGCAGAGATAGCTGTCAACGAACGTCGTGCGTAGGATTTGATTGGTCGTGTGAACGAAGGGTTGTTCTTCGTTCCACAAATCGTAAAGAGCTTGCTCTTCCATCATCGGTAGGATGTCGACGGACCACGTGCTGTAATAAGGTCCGTTGATCGCCGTGGTTGCTGACGTGCTGCCGGCAGGCAATTCACCGTTGGCTGATTCGTAATTGATCACCGCCAAGCCCATTTGCCGCAATTTGTTGGCACATTGGATCCGTCGTGCCGCCTCGCGGGCGGAGTTGACGGCCGGCAGGAGCAGTGCGACGAGCAAACCGATGATGGCAATCACCACTAGCAACTCCACCAACGTGAACGCTGGTTGTCGATTGCTGACGCGCTGGTTGCCTGCTACTGGGTAGTTCAGCAATGACTTCACAATGACTCTCCTAATAATTCATCACCGGATTGAATCGGCGTACTTGCCCCTCGATCGGACCAAAACGTCGTCATGTGCCAGGCGATCCAATGGACGCTCCCAACAGGGCTCTCGCCGATGGATGGCAGTTCCCAAAATGACCCCTGAACAGGGCACGATAAATCGCAGAAACAATAAATGAGACCTAAAAAAATTCTAACATCGCTGCAGGTTGGGGTCAACGATTAACGCCGCAGCTCCCACGACTCAACCCTCAATCCCACCCGCTTTTTGTTCCGTAAATTGCTTCATTGGGCCCTCAATGAATTGCTTTGCATCTGCCAGGGCGATAGAATCCGGACAGCTGTTCCGTAAAATCTGTGAGGGATTTCGCCCATTGGGTCCGATTGTGCTAACCTAATCCGGTCTACCCTATCAAAGATTTTTCGCCGTTGTCATTGAAGTCGACCCGTCGTTTTGAGCCAAACTGCTTTTCTGGAGGGGTTCTCATTCACCCTTCGACCCGATCACTAAGATGTGTCGTATCAGCGAGACGCGCCGTTTGCTGCAACAGCCGTAGTGGCAATCGTGCCCGACGGCGGCGTTCGCGCTCGCCTGGCGTCGAGCGAACGGTACATCAGGAGGGTCGTTTGGCATTCACACTGGTCGAATTGCTGGTCGTAATTGCCATCATCGGATTGCTCATCGCCTTGCTGCTGCCGGCGGTCAACGCCGCTCGGGAGGCCGCCCGGATGACCCAGTGCAAAAACAACTTGCGACAGATTGGGTTGGCATTGATCAATTATGAATCAGCCACAGGATCGCTCCCTCCCTCTCGCATCCGCACGCCTGCTCAACATTCATGGTTTCCCAAAGTGCTGCCGTTTGCCGAAGAGTCGGTGGCATTCGACAACCTCGATTTTAAGAAGCCGTGGAACCATCAGGACAATCAAGTTGCTGTCAATACGGTGATCCCGTTGGTCCTCTGTCCGTCGACGGCGGCGTTGCCTAGTCGGATGGACCAATTGGTAGGCGGCCGCACGGCGGCCCCGACGGATTATGCCGTACCTGCGTCAGTGACCGCCACGCCGATCAATGCCGGCCTGGTTCCCGATGTCTTACACCGCGAAGGTGCCATGGTGACCGACGAACCGACGGAACTGAAGGCGATCAAGGATGGCACGTCGAAGACGATCTTGGTCGTCGAAGACGCTGGCCGACCCGAACACTGGATCGCTTCCGGTATGGGCCCCGTGACCAACAACAACGGCTGCGGCAACCTGAATGTTGCCAATGGTCGAACATTGGGCGGAGCTTGGGCACATCCCGACAATCATATCCCCCTGCACGGATTTCAACCGACCGGCCTCCGCTGCCCGGGGCCTTGTGCGATCAATTGCACCAACAATAATGAAGCGTTCAGCTTCCATCCTAGTGGCATGCAGACGGTGTATGTCGATGGCAGCGTGCACTACCTGCAGGAAGATCTCGGAATCGCTATCTACGCGGCACTAATCACTCGCAACGGTAGCGAACTTGTTGACCTCGCCGGCTTTTGAACCACGCCACTCGGGCGACCGCATCTCATGGAAGCATTTTATGACGAACGAACGGACTCGCTGCAACGACAACTGACAACGCTCGACCGCCAGCTCAACCTGCTCTCTCGATGGCGAGGTTGGGTTTTCCTGGGCACACTGGCGATGGCTTTCGCGGCTTGGTCGCAGCTGGGCCCGGCCATCATATTCTATCCCTTGGCCGCTGTCGGACTCATCGCATTTTTGGCCATTGCAGCCAGATACGAAGCCGCTGAGGAAGAACTGAAGATTGTGCGCACGCGATTATGGATCAATCGACGCCAGCAAGCGCGCGCCGCGAGGAACTGGGACGCCGTTAGCGGCGCCATCCACGATTCCCCGGAGGATGTCACGGCCGTTGCTGCCGATCTCGACCTGATGGGCCGCCGCTCGCTGTTTCAACTCGTATGCCGCGCTCATACAGCCGCCGGAATCGACCGACTGACCGACTGGTTGTGCCATCCCGCTGCGATCTCGGAGATCGTGCGACGACAGGAGGTTATTCAACATCTGGCGCCTCTCACCGATTGGCGGGAGACCTTCGAACTGCACGGCCGGATGCTCGCCAGCGCTCGCGGTCGTGCCGGTTCGCTCGCCCAGTGGCTCCATGATCCTAATTGGCTCGCAAGCCGCCCGTGGATATTTCCTATTGTGAGCATGCTCACATTAATTCTGGTTGCGGTGCCGCTATTGGTGTTTACCGCCTTGGTCCCGGCAGAGTTTTTCGTTGCGTTCTATTTGGCGCTTGTGGCGAGTGTCATTTTCAACGCGTTGTTTGCCGGATCGGTACACGACATCTTTAATCGTATTACGACCGGCAAGAACGAACTCCTCCATCACCTGTTCCTGTTTGAATTCGTCGCGGAACTTCCCAGTGACATACCGCTGATTCGCGACATCCAACAGCCATTCTGTAGCGGAACGACCTCTTATCGCGATTCGCTCGCTCGCTTGCGGCGGCTGGCGAGGTTCAGCTCGGGACGTTGTTCTGGCGTATGGTGGCCGGTCTATATCATAGCGCAGCTCGTAATGTTCTGGGATTTCCATGTGTTGGCGCGATTGGAATTTTGGAAACGCCAGCACGGCGAAGCTGCTCTACAGTGGTTCCAGTCGGTCGGGGATGTGGAAGCGTTGGCTTCGCTTGCATCAGTCGCCTACGATCATCCCGATTGGACGTACCCGCGAGTCGAAGCGGAGAACACCCGAGTCGTAGGGAAAGGTGTCGGGCATCCCTTGCTGCCGCCCGCGCAGTGCGTACGCAACGACGTGGTCGTCGGCCCTCGTGGGCGGTTGCTGCTCGTCACCGGGTCGAACATGTCAGGCAAGAGTACCCTTCTGCGAGCGCTGGGCGTGAACATCGCTTTGGCCCAGGCGGGAGCCCCCGTGTGCGCTTCCGATTTGTCGCTGCCCTCGTTGGAGCTGGCCACCAGCATGCGGATTACCGATTCATTGGCCGACGGCGTTTCGTTCTTCATGGCCGAACTGAAACGCCTCAAGGAGATCGTCGATCACGCCGCCGCCTGGAAGAACTCGCGCGAACGCTCGCTGTTCTTCCTGCTCGACGAAATCCTGCTAGGTACCAATTCCCGCGAAAGACACATTGCCGTCGAACGCGTCCTGCAGTCGCTGCTGCGCGACGGGGCGTTTGGCGCGATCTCCACCCACGATTTGGATCTGGCAGATAGCCCCATCCTCAAGGATCGTTGCCAGGTCGTCCATTTCCAGGAATCGATCGTCAACGTTTCAGGGACCAACGCAATGACCTTCGACTATCTGCTGCGGGACGGGATCGCTCCCACGACAAATGCATTGAAGTTGCTGGAATTGGTGGGACTGGGAGGACAAGAAAGCTAAAGACAGTAGAGCCAACGGCAGGAAAGCTTGTTGCCCTCTTTCGGTCCCCATCGGTGGAGCGTATTATGGAGCCGCTCGTTTCGGTCCCCCAGTGAGGCCCGTCTGCCAGCTACGCTTGTTAACGGAAATCTTGTTAACGGAAATACTGTCGACATGTCGAATACCAATAGTGACAATAGTACGTCTCGGTCGCTCGCCAATGGTCCCTGGTATCGTGAGCTTACCGGATACCACTGGTTCGTGTTGCTTGTCGCCGCATTGGGCTGGTTGTTCGACTGCCTGGACCAGCAGTTGTTCGTTCTCGCACGGCCACAGGCGATGCGAGAACTTGTGCCCGATGAGTTGCCGGTGATGGCCGGAAGCTTCATCGAGTCGTCCCAAGCGCCGTCAGCACAGGCGGATGCCAAACGAACGAGTTTCACGTTTCCTTCCGGCGCGACATTGGTGTCGCCAAGCGGGAAGCGCGAAGCTTTCAGTGACGCGTTGGTTATCGCACTGCCATCGGCCGGCGATAGCGAATCGTCAGGTTGGCAGGCGACCGCCAAAGGCTATGAATTGTCAACAGCAGGGACCATCATTCGGAGCGCGAAAGAAGTTGGAGTTCTACGCGACAAAGGAGGGGCCTACGCGACCTCCTGGTTTCTCGCCGGTTGGGCGTGTGGCGGTCTCTTTTTTGGTGTCCTCGGAGACCGCATCGGTCGCGTCAAGTCGATGCTGATCACGATTCTGTTGTACTCCGCCTGTACGGGTCTCAGCGCGTTGTCCCAGGGGGTCACCGATTTTTGTTTCTATCGGTTCCTGACAGGGCTGGGGGTTGGCGGCGAATTCGCAGTTGGCGTGGCACTGGTCGCGGAAGTGATGCCCGCGCGCGCGCGGCCCTATGCGCTGGCTGCCCTGCAAGCATTCTCCGCCGTCGGAAATATCTCGGCGGCATTGATCAACTGGGGATTGAGTTCCATGGGCAACATCGGCGGGACATCGCCGTGGCGGATGATGTTTGTTGTCGGTGCGGCTCCCGCACTGTTGGCACTTGTAATCCGTGCTCGACTTAAGGAGTCGGAACAGTGGCAGCGTACGTCGCACGAAGGTGCGATGGCGAAGAAGCTCGGATCGTATGCACAGCTGTTCCAGCATCCGACGTGGCGCAAGCACGCCATTTTCGGTTTGATCCTCGCCTGCTCAGGTGTGATTGGGCTGTGGGCCGTGGGCTTTTTCGCTCCCGACCTCATTCGAAAAGTTCAACGCGAAAACGTGGTCGCCACCGTTTGCCAGGAGGAAGCCGCCATCGCCGAACAAGCCGGTGATGCGGCGCGCGCTGATAACCTCAACGCTATCCGCAACGATGCACTTGCTCCAGCCAATCAAAAGCCAGGACTCAACGACGAACAGCTGGTGATCAAGAACGAGCTGGAGGAGAGCTTCAACAAGAAGCTCTCGGCTTGGTCCAGCATTACGTCGATCCTGATTAATATTGGCGCAGCGTGCGGGATGTTCGGCTTTGGTGTCCTTTCGCAACGCATTGGACGACGCCCCACGTTTGCGCTTGGCCTGCTGGCGGCGTTTCTGAGTACCTCGGCTGTGTTCTGGCTATTGCAGGATATGAATCAGATGTGGCTGGTTCCCATTATGGGATTCTGTCAGCTGTCGCTCTTCGCTGGCTATGCGATGTATTTTCCGGAACTGTTCCCCACGCACTTGCGGGCGACTGGAACGAGCTTCTGTTACAACGTTGGGCGGTTCGCTGCTGCCGCAGGACCGCTGATACAATCGCAGTTGGTCGGGTTCTTCTCGTCGCTCTATGCGGGTAGCGGTGGTGAACCACTGCGGTATGCCGGAGTGACGATGAGCCTGGTCTATCTGATCGGGCTTTTCGTCCTACCGCTCTTGCCAGAGACATTTAGAAAGCCGCTGCCAGAGTAGTGTCTCTAGGCTGTGGGCAGCTGGGTGACGCTATTCCTTGACGACCACCACCCAACCGGTATCGGCAATGGCGGTGTCCCGGGCTTGTATGATCACCGGTTCAATTGCCGCCAGACACACCTGCCGGGTAACAGGATCTATAAACCCAACTCGTAGGCTCGACGTTTCCGCTGAACTCTCGCCTCCGTTGCCCATCCGAACACTTCGCAAACGTTGTGCGAACTTGAGCGTCTGGCTGTCCATTCGGGGCGGAAGTTCTTCGCGGCTACGCAAGCCCATCTCGGCGTGATGCAGCACCAGCCCTGGTTTTCCTTCCAATTGATCATCCCGCGTATCTATCAAGATCGCTTGGCGCCCAATCGGGAAATGCCCCAGCTCAACCGCCATGCAGAGGACACCGATGCGTTGGCGGTCGACGGTTTCCGGTGGTGCGTCGTAGATCGGCACCGAAAACGCTACCATCAACGTGTGTGTGTTGGTGCTTTCATACGCCGCCGACATATGTACGTCTCTGTCCGCGAATGGTTTAGCCTGTTCTGCTTCCGGGCTGCCAGGTTGAAGATCCCGACCGAGTCCGTGGAAGTAGTCACGGTGAGCATAATTGTTGCCGATGCTGGCTGCTTCAGGAACACGGGCCACTTGAGTACCATCGCGAGCGGTGATGAACCAGCTGAGGCACTTGGTAGCATCGCGGTGCGCGATGAACCGCTTTTCTAGCCACGATTGCACGGGCTGACGCAGTTCAACGTTCTGCGGATCGCCATTGGCCGCCAGCATGCGCTCGCGCAATTGTGCGGAATTTGCCTCGGCCTCAAGGATCCGCCAACGCAGATCGATCTCGTACGCCAGTGACCGCGCGAGGAATCGAGCTGAAGACTGAAGATTGTCTCGTCGTGCTGATTCGGCAGACAACCTTGCCCGTTCCGTTTCCTCGCGTGCTAAATGCTGGCTGTGGGCCATATTCCCCAACCACACGCTGGCGATCCCGGATACTAACAAGATGCCGACCAACCCCAACAAGGATGCTTGTGCCGCCATTCGATGGCGACGGGCCCAGCGGAACATGCGTTGCGACATCGGCTCCTGATATGCCACGACCGGCGAATCCCCCAGGAAATTCTCTACGTCCTGTGCCAGGTCCAACGCTGTGTCATAGCGATCTGCGGGACTGAGTGCCATCGCTTTGAGGCAAATCGCCTCCAAGGCGCGCGGGACTTGCGGCTGTACTTGACTGGGCCGCGAGAATTTTCCCTCGATCACCCGCGAGCGGAGATCGTGAATGTTCTTCGACTGAAACGGAGTGCGCCCGGTAATGATCTTGTAGAGCGTCGCACCAAGACTGTAAACGTCACTAGCCGGTGTGGGGGCCAGCCCCGATGTCTGTTCGGGACTCATGTACGCAGGCGTCCCCACTCCTTGACCCGATGACGACCCGCTGCCACTGCCCGACGCCGGTAACAATGTGTGCTCGCCACTAATGCGAAACCGCTCGTCGCGAACCACCGGCACCGCCAGTCCCCAATCGACAACGATCGTTTCCCCAAACCGGCCCAACATCACGTTGTCGGGTTTCAAGTCGCGATGTACGATGCCACGATTGTGGGCGTATGCCACCGTCTTGCAGACCGATACAAAGCTCGTAAGCAACCGACGGAATTCCAGCCCCTGCCAGTCCGATCGTTCCAGCGATTGCTCGATGCCGTACAACTTGCGAATCGATTCTTCAAGCGTCGTGCCATCAATGTATCGCATGTAATAGAACAATCGCTGGTGCTCGTCACGCCCCACGCCGTAGAGCGGCACGACCCCCGGATGTTCCAACCGACCGGTAACCTCCGCCTCTAATTCGAATCGCTGCCGGCATTCGTCGTTGTCCAATAAGTGCTCGTGAATAAATTTCACGGCGACCTGCCGCTGCAGCCTCTGATCCTTCGCAACGTAGACGACTCCCAAGCCACCTTTGGCGTGGAATTTCAATTCCGTAATCTTTCCATCAACGGACAACTGATCAGGCGGACGGTCGTTACCGGCATGCGCGCCCTGCGGCACAGACGGCGGCGAAGGCACCCCCGGATCCAGTGTTTGTGGCGGTTCGATGCGTTCGGCATCTTCCATCGCGACGGCTCTCCCTACTCGCACTTTCCCATCAACAATCCGAAATTCTCCCGCGGAATCGCATCTCCCTCGATGGACACCCGTTTCCCCGTCAACCCACCGGGCACTGGGGATAATCTGGATCCGATCGCAACCGAGATTGAAGGCTCGACATTATCGCCAGCACCTGCTCATCGTACCACTTCCGACCGATCAGTTGTACGCCTATTGGCAAACCGACTGCGTTCGCTTCAGCCGACGCGAGATCTCGTAAGACCCGATCGCGACCGGTCGGAAGAGTCAGGGGATCCCTTTCAGCGACTCGTGTTACCGGAACGGTTCCGGCCGGCAAACCCAACAGATTGACGAACATGCTGAAAATGATCGAGTAATTCGCGAAGCGACATCCGTGTGGTACTGCGGGCACGCTGTTGACAGGGCATAACAGTAGATCCAGCTGCCGCTGCTCGAATAAGTCGTCGAACTTCTTGCGGTAGGTCGTCAGCCGATCGAATAATGCTAGATAACGCGGCATGCTCAGCCGGCGTCGCGGCACTGCCCGTAACGCATCGGCCAAATATCGCTGTCCCAGACTTCGCATCATCCACGTCCCCGCACTCCGCAGTACATTCGGAATCGCGTTGATGCTGGCAAGCTCGGCAATTCGCCAATCGGCCGTCGTGCCCGCCAACGCCTGCCGGGCAAAATATCCCCCGTCCGCATTCATGAACGACAGAAATAAGTCCCATACCTCTCGCCCGTCCGGAATTTGAACTTCCTCCACCGACAAACATTGACCCTTCAACGCCTCGGCCGCTGTCCGGACAGCCCGCCGCACCGAACTGCCCGTCGGAATGTAACCCTCCTCATAGACCACACCAACTCGCAAGGTGTCGATCGGAACGGCCTTGGCGTCCTGAAGCGCAGGGGTGGCTGGCCGGCGGAGGCGTTCTGGGTTGCCCGGCGTATCCCTGGTTGTGTCGTCGAGAATCTGCATTGCCAGGATGATGTCGTCGGCCGTGCGGGCCATGGGGCCGGGTTGTGTCGCACCTGGCGGAAAACCACGAAACGACCAATGGCCCTCCACACTCAATCGACCCGACGTCGGCATGAATCCGCAGATTCCACATGCGTGTGCCGGCTGGCGAATACTCCCCGCTCCGTCACTTCCCAACCCCAACGGCGAGCCCCCCGCGGCAATGATCGCCGCCTCGCCACCACTCGACCCTCCCGGCGACCGCTCCACGTTCCAAGGGTTGTTCGTTCGGCCATAAACGGGATTATCAGTCTCAATCATCAGTGCCAGTTGCGGGACATTTGTCTTGCCCAAGATAATCGCGCCGGCATTTCGCAGTCGTCGCACCATTACCGCGTCGTCGGTGGCCACGTGCCGACGCCTCGCCAGGATCCCCACGGTCGTGGGGGTGCCCTTGACGTCGAACATCTCCTTGACCGTGATGGGGACACCATGCAGTGGCAGCAATGGCTCGCCCCGCCGAACTACCGCATCGGCCCCATCGGCTTCGGTCAACGCCTGCTCAAATCGCGGCACGACGACCGCATTTAATTGTTCGTGCGTCGCTTCGATCCGGTCGATGTGGGCCTGCACAACCTCACGAGATGTAAACTGTTTTCCGGCAATGCCTGCCGCAAGCTCAGCGGCAGACATCGCGGTGAGCGTTTCAATCGCGTGGTCATCCAGCTTCATTCGATCGGGAACTTTCCGTCGTCGACCAATGCTAACTGGCTGGATCGGCGTCCGATTTCGGCGGTGCGGTCGCCGGTGGTAACGTGATCGTGAGAATCTCCACGACTAAATCGCGAGGATCGTTGGCACCGGCCTCCGCTTCCCCGCCCCGTCCGCCGGAATCGTAGCCGCGCCCGCCACCTTCGAACCCGCGTCCACCCATGCCCGTGCCGATGCCGCCTGCGGCAAACGCGTTGCTACCAGCATTATAAATGTAAATGTCGATGCTGGTTCGCAGCCCATTGTCGCGATTGACCACGAAGCCATCGAGATGCGTCCCTTCGGTCTGTTCGTCGATCCGCGCCTTGCCAGCTTGTCGCTTGTAGAACCCCAACAACGTCTTCGGTCGTTGCTCCTGCTCAATGCGCACATAATGCAAGTCCATGGGTGCCACGTGTGCGTCGCCAACCCGGGGCTTGGCATCTCGTGGCCAGCGAACATGATATTGTGCATTGACCTCGGCTCCCCGATGCAATTCGACCGGCATTGCCGCC
>JAGQPD010000611.1 GCA_020426865.1 Planctomycetales bacterium | reverse complement strand
ATGTGAGGACCTTTGACGGTGACTTCCTGGAAATTCCACTGTCCGGTGGGGCGGAGATAACCACGTTGAGCGGGGGACATGCCGTAGGCTGAGCCGTGGTATTGGCGTGGGTCGAGTTTTGCGTATTTCTCGTGTTCGGAATCGAGGACTTGCAGTTCGCACATACCGGAATAGGCGGGGTCGCCCTGTCCGGGGTAGCGGATCGCCAGGCCATTGTTGCCACCAGGTGGCAGGCTGAATTCCAGTCGCGCGACGAAGTCTTGATACTTTTCGTTGGTGAAGAGCGTGCCGCCTTCGTTTGGCTTGCACATGATAGCGCCGTCGACGACCTGATAGTTGTTCGTGGCGCCCTGCCATCCGGTGAGGTCGGTGCCGTTGAACAGCGACGTAAACTGGTCGTTGTTCGGTTCGGCGAGATACGACGCGGCTTCCTCCGCGTTGAGTTCCTTGACGAAGATGTTGCGCCATTGGATCTCTCCGCCATGCGTTTGCAGCTGGATGGCACCTTTGGCGAGTAGCGGTTTGGCTCGGTCCCAGAAGTTTTCCATGATGGCATGATCGACAACGAGTTTTCCGTTGAGCCAGACGCTGGTGGTAGCGCCGACTTGAATGATGCGAAAGCGATTCCATTGACCAAACGGCTGATCGGCAAGGACGAGCGGGTCTTTTCCGTTCGCGCCGGGGCTATTATTCCAGAGTCCGCCCGAGCCTTTGTCGGCACCGAGGTTGAATTTTTCTTCCTCCGTAAAATCCCAGATTTGAACCTGGGGTGTTAATCGCAAGTAGATGCCGCTATCGGCCTTGGGGACTGTCTTGTAGTCGATCCACAATTCGACATCGCCGTATTCCTTGGCAGTCGTGAGGAATGCGCCATGGCCGTCGTTGACGATCGCACCGTCGGCGACGGACCAGTGTTGTTCGACGTCTTTGGCGTCGGCCTGTTGGAGTGGTGTGCGGGCATCGGAAGTCATCTTGGCCCATTCGTACGGGTTGGTTTGTCGCATGCCGATCCAGCCCGTCAGGTCACGACCGTTGAACAACGCGGTGAAGCCGTCGGGCGGCTGGTTATTTTCTTGAGCATGCGCAAGGCCGCTGGCGGCCACGATCGCGAGCCCTGAAATGAGCGTCATCCGGCGAGCGAAATCGCGACAGGTTCGGACGGGAGATTGGACCGATTGCGGTAGTCGGTGTGAACGCGAAATGGCGGCTGGCAATAGAGAAAGCATGTGTGGTGGCTCCGTAAGCAGGGTAGGTAAGAATTTATGGCAGGTTCCTAGCAGGATCTTCACCGTGGATTGAGGAAATTGCAAGTAGCAGGAGTGCTGGATGGGTTGAACGGGATTGTTCGAAACGGGTCAAGCGTGGTGGGATGGAAAGGCGGTGTCGCAACGGCGGAACGATTTCGGCAAAACCATAGGATATCGTGCTAGGTAGTTTAACGCAAAGTGGTGAGGGGAAAAAAACGGCAGGGGTCGGCGAATTGTTTCCGTTGAAATTGGGTCAGTAGTTGCGGTGGGATAGGAATGGGCATTGCGGAAAAAAACGGTAGACCGCTTCGACAAAGCATTGCTAAAAACGGCAAATCATAGCAGAATGTCGGCTCATCCATGGCGCGTTCTGCGCCAACGCGTTAGTCAAATAACGCCGGTAAGGGATTGCTAGAATTAGGGAACAGAGCATTTTGAAACGAAGCAGCCAAGTCATCGGTAGCGTAGTGCTAGCGATTGCCGTCGGGTCGTTGCGGCCCATCGGGATGAAGCGTATTGAGCGATGGATCATCGCGTTTTTTCACATTGGGATATTGTGTCTGGGGGGCACCTCGTCGGGAATAACGATTCGTGATGATATACCGCCGGATGTTTCCCAGTTGTATGCGGCCGGTGAGCAATACGTGTCGGCGGGTGCGATCAGCAACGTTGGATGTTCGGGAGCGTTGATTCATCCACAGTGGGCGATCACGGCGGCGCATTGTGTCCCGGGCGGTTCAGCTGGCAAGGTTGACTTTTCACTGGGAGCCGAGAGCAGCGATTGGGACACTACAGTGTCGTCTGACGGATGGATTCGACATCCGTCGTTTACTGGCAACACGGTTCTGGTAGGAAACGATTTTGCACTGGTGCATTTGAAGACGCCGATATTGGAAGTTACTCCCGTCCGTGTTTACCAGGGCGTCGATCGAATTGGTTTAGAGGTAACGGTTGTCGGATACGGAATGGGGGGGACGGGATCGACGGGAGCGCGAACGCCGTATGGAATACGCCGCGCGGCGACGAACATGGTGAGTACGTTTGGTGCCGGATTGGGGTGGTCGAAGAATCTGTTGGTGACGGACTTTGACAATCCGGCGACGTCGGCGGACAGTCAGTGGGATCCTACAACGCCGACCTTTCTGGAAGGGGCGGTGGGGGTAGGTGACAGCGGCTCGGCATGGTACGGTCAGTTTGGTGGGAAACCGTACTTGGTGGGAATCACCAGTTTTCGAGGGGGGGCGGACGAGGCCTCAAATTCAGACTATGGCGATTTTAGTGTCGCCGGGAGAGTGTCGCTTGTGGCCGATTGGATTCGGCAGCAAGGTGCTTCATCTTCGTTTTGGAATGGGGGGGACGGTCAGTGGGGTGCGACCGGGAATTGGTATGGCGGTTCGCCGGGGGCGGAGGGAGCTGCGGTAATCGAAAGTGGTTTTGTCCAAGTGGATGAGCCGCGGCAAAGCACCGGTTACGTCTTGGTAAACGGTGGGACTTTACAATTGAACCGCGGGATTGCCGCTCGATCCATGGTTGTCAGTGGCGATGGAGTGTTGGACATTGCTGACGCGACAGCGTTGATCTCGCTGGAAGGGGACTATCGACAGGACGGTGGGATTCTCCGGATGCAAGTGGACGGGTCGGCCAATGGGGTATCGTATGACCATTTCAGCGTTGGCGGCGTTGCCCAGTTGGGGGGAACGTTAAACCTGTTGATCAACACGACCTGGGGGGGCTACGTCGATCCGGTCGCGCGTGGCGGCAAGGAACGTGTGGTATTGCTCGATGCGGCCCGCGTGGAGGGTGAATTCCATCTGGTGCGATGGAATCGCGAATTGTTAATGACCGGCGTGAATTATGTCGGCAGTAACGAGTTCGGACAAGATGGGATGTTTCGGGTGGTGGAATACAGCAAAAGTCTGGTGAGCGTAACATCGTATCTAGCGCGGCCGGGCGACGCGAACGGCGATTTTCGCGTCGATGACGCAGATCTGGCTGTTTTGCTCCGCAATCAAGCTCGCTCCAACCTGAATTGGAATCAGGGTGATTTCAATGGCGACGGCGTCATCAACGCTGTCGACTTGTCGATTTGGACAGACAATCGGGCTCGGTCCTCCAGTTCACCCGGAATGGCGATTGTGGCTGTTCCGGAACCCGTCGTCACGTCGTGGTTGGCCATCGTGATGATCTGCGGAATGCGGTCCCTGCGCCGCTCGCCCTTGATTCACAATCGGCGGTAAATTCTAATAGCGACAGTTGTCTTTTCCAGTGAATACTCGTAGCTGCAAAAGTGCCGTCGCATGCCTCAATCAATTTGCAAATTGTCCCTACCGGTAGCCCGTTGTTGGATGGAAATCTGTTTGTTGTCTGGAATCGTCGGGCAAGGGTTTCTTTTTGACGGGCCAGGGAATTCAATCCTCGTGGCCGCTGCTGAGCCACGTGTGATATCCGAGGGATATCAATTGAAACGTGTTGCCGCAGAACCCGATATCGTCACGCCAATTGGGATGACGGTGTTCGACGGAAGTCTGCTTGTCGTCGAATCGCACACGCACCAACGGCGAGAGGACTATACTGGTCCCGCGGGCGACCGAATCCGCCGCTTCTTTGACAGTGACGGCGATGGGTTATGGGATCAGTGGTCGACGTTTGCTGATGGATTTCAGCAGGCGATGAATGTGGTGGCGGTTGACGAGAGTCGCTTGTTGCTGGTGACGCGCCGGGACGTGCAGCAATTGTCGGACGCGGATGGCGATGGGGTGTGTGACGACGTAAAAACGCTCGTCCGTTTGGAGACCGACGTGGACTATCCACACAATGGCTTAAGCGGCATATGTCGGTTGAGTACGGGGCAGTGGCTATTGGGGTTGGGAGAAAACTTTGGTGGCGAGTACCATTTGACGGGGAGTGACGGGAAGTCGCTGACGGGGCGTGGTGGCGTAGGTACTATTTTCCGTATGTCGGACGAGTTGGGTGGGATCGAGCGATATGCGATTGGATTTTGGAATCCCTTCAGTATCTGCCAAATGGGACGTCGCGTGTTTGTCGTCGACAACGATCCTGACGCCAGTCCGCCTTGCCGATTGATCAATGTCGTGGAGACGGGAGATTACGGCCATCGTTGGGAGTACGGTCGTGCGGGAGTCCATCCTTTGCAGGCGTGGGATGGCGAATTGCCCGGCACGTTGCCGATGTTGTGTGGCACGGGGGAAGCGCCCACAGCACTGGTTCCGCACGAGGAGGCGCTGTGGGTAAGCAGTTGGGGAGATCATCGGATTGAGCGGTACCAGTTGGATGGGGGGTATTCGAGCCTGGTTGCGAAGCGGGAGGTCGTGGTGCAAGGAGACGCGGACTTCCGCCCGACGGGGATGGTTGTGGCACCTGACGGATCGCTCTATTTCGCCGATTGGATCGATCGCAGTTATCCGGTCCATGGCAAGGGTGCGGTGTGGCGGTTACAAAACGACGCATGGGGAGGAAGGGGGAAGGCAGCCGAGGATCGCGCGGCGACCGGTGGCGACGAACTGGCATCGCGCATGCAGGGTCGGTACGATCGCAGTCGCCGTCTCGGGTGGCTCGATTCGGACAATGTTTGGGCTCGTCAGCGAGGTGTCGCGGCGTGGGTTGCCCAGCAGTCGGACATCGATCCGGAAAGCGTGGGGCTGCGACTGTTTGGAGCTTCGGCACGGTTAGGGTGGTTGCAGGTGCAACGTTGGCGGGGGACATCGGAACGTGACGCTATGTTGGCCGAGGCGTTGTCAGATGCCGATCCGCAGGTTAGGCTCTATGCGGTACGATGGGTCGCCGACGAGAGAATTACAGCGTTGCGGGATCATGTGGCGGCACTGTTGTATGGCGAGATCAGTGACGAACGTTATTATCTGGCGATCCTAGCTGCCCTGGAGTGGCTCGACGGCGATGGTACGCCTCGCAATGGTGACATCATACAGACACTTTTGCGTCAAGAGCTGCGTGCGGAGGATCGGCCACCGCTATTGCGATCGTGGTCTTTGCGTCTGTTGCCTCCGGACGACGAGCTGATAACGATGGACTTGCTGACATCGATGTTAGGTTCGGACGAGCCACGATTAGAGCACGAGGTCTTGCGGACGATGGCGCTTCGCCGCAAAGGTGACCTGGAGAAGATGCTCATCGACGCGGCAGCAGATGAAGACGAGTCGACGGATAAACGCTGTTGGGCGATTGTTGGTTTGTCATGGTCGCTCGATCGGCACCGTGAATTACTCGAGCGATTGGCTCGAGGGCCATCGACGGAGGTGAGTCGCGAGGCGAAACGCGTGTTGCGATTGGCAGGTGGTCAAAAGCAGGGGAAAGTGGAGTTGCCAGCATCGCACGAGCTGGGGCGATGGCAAGAATTGTTGGGGGAGCAGACTGGTGACGCAATATCGGGTGAGCGGCTATTTTTTTCCGCTGGCGCCGCATGTTCGAACTGCCATCGTCACGGTGGTCGGGGTGGTTCGGTTGGGCCGGATCTGACGAGTATTGCCCGGCAGCAGGTGGGGGATGGAGTGTTGTTGTCGATCCTGCTGCCAAATCGCGAAATTGCACCGCGATATGAAACGTGGGTGTTGCAAACCGTGGATGGCAAAACTCGGACCGGTATGCGATTGCCGCGGCCTGGCGACAGTGGTGAAGAATTCTATGCGGACGCCGCGGGAGCGACGTTCATGTTGCGAAGTGCGGAGATTGAACTTCGTACACCGAGTGACGCTTCGATCATGCCCACAGAATTGTTGGAACGGTTTTCGGTGGACGACGTACGTGACCTATTGGCCTTCTTGCAGGCAGGGATTGAAACGCGATGAGCGACAAGCACGACAACAAGCGGCCGGAGGTGTCGGCCGAAGACGACGGAGGATTGCGTCGTGGATCGGGAGGGTCTGAAGGGGGCGTGGGACTCTTCCTTTTTGGGTTAGCATTGGCTTTGTTAGGGCTGTGGCTGTTCTTTGACTCGGTCGTGATGTCGACGGCGGGGCATGGTATTTTCAGCCGGATGATCCGCGCCGGGAGCGGCGGCGGTGAATTGGGTGCGATTCGGACGACGTCGATGGGGATTTTATTTGTCCCGTTTTTTGTGGGGGTGGTGGCCTTGTTTTTCGATGCGAGAATGGCGTGGGCCTGGGGGTTGACGATCATCGGCTTGGCAATTCTCATCATTGAGATCCTCAGTTCCATCTCATTCCATCTAAGTGGCAAACTGACGCATTTCTTGCTGATGATCGGTTTGTTAGCCAGTGGTACGGGCTTGATGCTACGATCGTACTGGCCAATGAGAACCGCCATGGAACGAGTGGAGCGCGAGCAACTGGAAGCGAAAAAAAGATAGCGGCCACGTTGTGTTGGGCGGCTACGGACAGGAGGAATCACCGTCGAGGTTCGCGAACATCCTGGCGAGCAATTCCAGCGGTAGGCCCACGACGTTTGACTCGCTCCCTTCCACGACATGGACCCATCCCAGTCGATCCTGGTAGCCGAAGGCACCGGCTTTTCCTTGCCAGAGGCCGCTATCGAGGTACGCTTCGATATCTTGGTCAAGGATCGCGTCCATTTGCAGGCGCGTGCGATCGACCTGAACGGCGACATGATCGTTGGGGCGGACCCAGAGGCAGATGCCGGAATAGACGTGGTGGGGACGGCCGCGAAGCAACTGCAGCATTTGACGGGCATGATCGCGGTCGACCGGTTTTCCCAGCACTTGTCCGTGGCATTCGGCCACGGTGTCGCAACCGAGTACGGTACCCACGGCCGTTCTTTGTGCGACGTCTTTGGCTTTTTGGAACGCCAGGCGAGCCACTAATTCGGGTGGTGTTTCACGGCTGCAAATATCGCATTCGGCCGAATCGTCGGCCGGGTCGAGGAGAAATTCATAACCGGCCTCGGTCAGCAACTCCTTGCGTCGGGGCGATTTACTCGCGAGAATCAGGGGTTTGGGTTGATTGGGCACGGCGGACTCAGGGGTGACGAACAGTGCGAAGGCGACGAACTCTAGCAACCGAGTATCGCGAACGAGATCGTTGCCGGTTTGATAGCGAGCCTGTTTGATGGCGCAAGTCCTGGTGGCAGCACGGGCGATTGACGTGGATCAACAACGGTATCGCTGCGGTGCCTTCCAAGTAGAGATTACAGATTTGATGAACGAAAAACAAGCTAACGTATTTCCGCTCCACCTTGCGCCGATCGATCGCTTTTTTCTGGTGGATGAGAATTCGGCTTATCCGATGACGTACGTCATCCAGATCGAGTGCCAGGGCGTATTGGATCGGGAGGCGTTTGAGGCTGCGTTGCGGCAGGCGATGGATCGCCACATTTTGTTGAAGGCGGTGATTCGACCAGCTAAAAGGGGGATGCTCTGTTGGGTATCGAGCGATGGGATGTTTCCTCCGATCGATTGGAACACGGATGACGTGCCGGTTCAGTGCGATGGCGGTGAAGGATTCGACATGTCGCGCGAATTGGGATTACGGATCTGGGTACGTTGCGACGATTCGACAACTCGGATCGTCCTGCAATTCCACCATGCGGTAACGGATGGCACAGGCGCATTTCGTTTCATTGGGGATTTGTTGGTATTCTATGACCGGTACTTTGGCAACGAAAAGAACGAGCTGCTACCGCTTGATGCGAGGCTATTGCGTAATCGTCGGCGTCGGATGATTGATGCGTATGCTCAGGAGAATCAGTGGACGCTTTGGAAGGCGATCTTTCGTGAGCTTCGTACGGTATTTGGGCGGCGGGTGCTTCCTGTGTCCCTGCCTCGCACAGTTCGCGTCGATCGACCGTCATTCCCGGGGATCGAGGTGCAGACAATAAGCGAGGCGGAGCACGCGGCGTTGCGCGACGCGTCACTACGTGACGGTGTGATGATGAATGACGTCATGCTGTTTCTTCTATTTCAAACCGTTCGCTCTTGGAACGAGCGGCACGACAAGCGAAGTCGGCGGCAGCCAATTCGTTTGCTGATGCCGACCGACATGCGAGACAAGGAGGAATACGGCATGCCGGCGGCCAATATGACAAGCTACACGTTTTTGACTCGCGAGCAACGTGAATGTGACCGACCGACGCAGCTTTTGCAATCGATCCGCGAAGAGACGGCCAAGATCAAGCATCATCGAGTGGGAGTCAATTTCATCGATACGATATCGGCGGCAGAGAATTCGCCGCGGATCATGCGTTGGCTGCTCGGAAGACGCCGTTGCTTATCGTCCGCGGTGCTCACCAACAATGGCGATCCCAGCCGCCGTTTTACGGCGAAATTGCGGAGGAAGGAGGGTCTGGTTCAATCCGGCAACATCATCATCGAGCGGTTTTCCGGTGTTCCACCGTTGCGTGACCTAACGCGTACCTCATTGGCAATCATGACCTATGCGAAGCAGTTGACGATCAGCGTACGTTGTGACCCTTACTATTTTGAACCAAGCGATGCCCGGCAATTCCTTGAGCTCTATTTGCATCATTTGCGACAATATGCCAATTGTGCGGCAGAGCCGGTCGGTGCCGCGACGTAGGCGCGGTGTTGGCTCGAAGTGTTATCCCCTATGCCTGGTAAACCCACGATCCTTTACGAAGACAACCACCTGCTGGTGCTCAATAAACCGGCCGAATTGCCCACGATGGGTGCTCTCGCCGGCAAGCCGACGCTACTGGACTGGGGACGGCAGTACCTGAAGGTGAAGTACCATAAGCCGGGCAACGTCTACTTGGGCGTGGTCAGTCGCCTGGATGCCGCCGTCAGTGGTGTGATCGTTTTTGCTCGCACGTCGAAGGCGGCCGCTCGCTTGAATGAGCAGTTTCGTGGTCGCACGGTCGAAAAAGTCTATTGGGCGGTCGTGCACGGCGATGTGCCCCAAAGGGAGGGGACGTGGGAAGACTGGTTGCACAAGAACGACGCCCGACACCGCATGGAGGTCGCGCGAGCCGGAACCGGTGGTGCGGTGCATGCCGTCTTAAGTTACCGTGTCGAGTCAAGAATCGCGGGGGGATTCACAAGGTTGACGGTCGAACTGCGTAGCGGACGGAAGCATCAAATACGGGTCCAGTGTGCGGCGCGGGGTTTGCCGATCGTTGGGGACCGCAAGTACGGTAGTACCTGCGGGTTTGCAGCGGGAATAGCACTTCATTCGCGACGACTTGAATTACAGCATCCGGTCGGTGGTGCTGCGTTGTGTTTCGAGGCGCCCGTACCGGAGGGTTGGGTCCGGCGGGGCTTTACGTCGGGCGGGCCATCGACGCGGGGGACATGAACCGGCAGTGTTGGAGCGGGGGCGAGCGAAAAACAGAGCGAAAGATTTCGGAATTCGCGCGCGGATTGGTGGGAACGGGCTGTATTTTCACAGGCGGGTGATCTACATTTTAGGTGGACGGTGAGGCAACGGTTTGGGCTTATCTTTCATCCCGTCAAGGTGGGCGTTCCATGGGGATTACCAGTCGTTCATTACTGCAATCGGCGGCCTTACGCAGCGGTCTGGTGACGGCGGCGCAGATTGAGCGCGCGTTGGACGCGGTTCGTGCACTGCACAATATCCCATCGTTTCTGAATGTTTCGGACGAGGAGTTGTCCGAGCAGATGGTTTTCATGAAGATGTTGACGCCCTATCAGGCGGAGCAGTTGAAGGCGGGGCGCGCCAAGCTGACGCTGGGGCCGTACGTGATTACGGACTGGATTGCGCAGGGCGGAATGGGGCAAGTCTTCAAAGCGGAACATAAGCTGATGGGTCGCGAAGTTGCGATCAAGGTGCTGCCCTATCATCGTTCAACGCCGGAGGCAATTGAAAATTTTACATTGGAGATCCGGACGCAGGCGAAATTGGATCACGAGAACCTGGTGCGAGCCTACGATGCCGGTCACGACGGCAAGGTCTATTTCTTGGTCACGGAGTTTGTACCGGGGACGGACCTTCGGCGATTACTGCGCACGGAGGGACCGCTTCGGGCCCAACATGCCGCGTCGATCATCACGCAGGCTGCCAAGGGGCTACAAGCGGCACACGATTTGGGCTTGATTCATCGCGACGTGAAGCCGGCCAATATCCTGATCGAGAAGGATGGACGCGCGCGCCTGGCGGACTTCGGCATCGCTCTGCGACGCGGTGCGGAGGATGGCGGGCCTCCGGTCGCGGGCACGCCGCAGTACATGGCGCCGGA
>JAGQPD010000610.1 GCA_020426865.1 Planctomycetales bacterium | reverse complement strand
AGGCCGTAGCTGAGCCACGCGCCCATCGAGGGAAAGCCATTGAATTGAAAGCCACTATTGGCCAAAAACAATGCAGGGGTATGATTGGCGGAATCCGACATCATCGATCGGACGACACACAATTCGTCAGCCAACTCGGCCAGGTGTGGAAACAGATCGGAGACCCAAAGTCCGCTCTTGCCTCGCTGTTGAAAACGAAAATCACTTCGTCGCAACTGCCCCACTTGCCCAAAGAAGATGTCTGGCTGCTCATCCGTCTGCAACGACTTGCCGTGCATTCGATCCAGTTCGGGCTTATAGTCGAACGAATCCAAATGACTCAAACCGCCCACCAGGCAAATATGGATGGCTCGGCGCGCAAGTGGCGGATGGTGCGAACGCTGCACACTCTCCGAGGCACCGCGTCCTTCACCACGTCCTTCATCGGCCAACAAAGCCCATAACGCTGTAGCGCCGATGCCCCGTACGCTCCAGCTCAAGAACTCGCGACGCGTTCGCGGACAGTCATTCCAAGATAACGAAGGTTGACTTACGGGATCCATACAAACTCCGTGGCGTTAATCAGCACTCGCACCAGCGACGGCAGGTCTTCCGATTTCAAGAATAGCTCGACGGCGTCGACTTCCGCATCTTCCGGCGACCGGCCATACGTCAGGGCGAACGCGCGCACGATTTGGCGATATTGATCGTCGCCAACATCGCGTCGAATGCGAGTAGCTGTGTGTTGGGAAACATCCCATACGAATTTGTCATTCAGCAGCGCTAACGCTTGCAATGGAGTCGTCGTGGTGCTTCGCTTAGGTGCCGTCGTAGCGGGATCGGGACAATCAAACGTATCCAACAGGGCGCTGCGACCGCCTCGCGGCGAGAAACGATAGATCGTGCGGCGACAGAACTCTGGCCGAAGCTCATCAATCGGTGTATAGTACGTCGTACCGTCCAGGTATTCAACCTTTACATCGCGGAATCCTGGCCCGTACGGTCGCAGATCGAGCTGGCCGGATATCGCCAACATCGCGTCACGCAGCGACTCCGCGTCCAATCGCACTGGAGAATGTCGCCACAACAAGCGATTCTGTGCATCCTGCCGCATCGCTTCCGCGTTGCGGCGTGACGACTGGCGGTACGTCGCGGACAACACGATCGTACGATGCAATTCTTTCAGCGACCAGTTGTGCTGAATGAACTCGGTTGCCAGCCAATCCAGTAGCTGTGGGTGACTTGGGCGTCCGCCGTTGAAACCAAAGTCATTCGGTGTCTCCACAATACCGACACCGAAGTGATGGTGCCAGACGCGATTGACGATCACGCGCGACGTTAGTGGATTTTGCGGATCGGTCAACCACTGGGCCAGAGCCACACGGCGTTGGGCGTCAGGGGCATCGGCGGGCAATTGAAAATCGGCGTTCAAGTTCCTGATCGCCGCGATGGCTCCGGGACGCACGACTGCCAATTCGTCCATCGCGTTGCCACGTCGCAACAGCTTCGTCTCACCCGGATTGACGCGGGCCGTGACCGTGTAAATCTTGCCAGAGAGTTTCGCTTTCACCTCGTTCCAACGACGAGTCACCTCGGTTCGCTGCCGGGTGAGTTCGGCACGACGAGTGACCTGAGCGGCGTCCAATTGCCCGGCGAGCTGCTGTTCATCGACAAACGACGGACACGTTCGCGTCGTCTGCAATACCTCCTCGGCGGACAGGGCCCGATTGTAAAACCTGGCTAACAAAATTCGGCCCGAGAGATGCTTGTTGCCACCGGCCGGCAAATGCCGCAAGCCAAAACGAAAAACCGTATCTCCGCCCGAGAACCGCTGCAACGCCGCCCCGTAGTCTGCTCCATATGGCTGGCCATCCCGATATCGCCGTATCGTTCCATCTTCGTCGTAGACAATCGCCAGATGCACCGGTCGCTCGATCGCTTCCGCTTCGTCGTCACCATCGCTGTTTTGGGAGCGAGCAAAGCCGTTGCTCCCCGCCATCCAACGTCGTGGTTCCCGCTCACCGTAGACAATCGCGTCGAAGACGTCACCATTCTGGTTTTGTATGGAGATCGCCCCGCCACCACGCTGATCGAGATCACTGAGCATCACAACAGCTTCCAGCGTCTTGGGTCCCACGTCGAACATCAGTGGAGACGTCTCGGCGAACGAAGTGTCATCGTCGATGATCAGCGCGCCACCTTCGATGCGAGCGTTGCCGATGAGCGTTCCCGCGAGCTGATGCGTTTGATCGTCGCAGTCGATGTCGAACGTCCAAGTCAGATCGGCTGTCGGAGCGTCGAGCGAATCGCGCGGTACGCGCTTCAATGCCGATGCATCCTGGGAACGCATCGCCAGCGCCCGAGCACGAGCCGGTTCTTCGATTTCATGTATCTGTTGCGTCAAGCGCTGCCGCTGTTCTTGCAACTGTTGAAGCTCATTCGCAAGCTCCGGTTCCTGAAAATCACGTTCGCCGTGGTAGACGCCGGCCAGCGCCGCTGTGAATTGATAGTACTCTCGCTGTGGAATCGGATCGAATTTGTGATCGTGGCAGCGGGCGCAATTCACGGTCAGACCAACAAATGTCTGTCCCACGGTCCCGGCAATTTCTTCCAGTTCATCCTGCCGCGCGGTTTTTTTCATGAATTCCGACCCGCCAACCACCGTGTTATGGACGCCCGCCGTTAGGAACCCCACTGCCGCAATGCCGCGCGAATCTCCCTGTATCAAGTCGCCAGCAATCTGCAGACGCACAAATTGATCGTAGGGCATGTCGGAGTTCAAAGCACGAATCACCCAATCCCGGTACCGCCATTGATTGTCGCGGACGTTGTTGCGTTCAAAACCATCACTTTCGCCGAATCGAGCAACATCAAGCCAGTGGCGCGCCCATCGCTCGCCGTATCGCGGACTGGCCAACAGTTGGTCAACTAGCTTTTCATAGGCTTCGTCTGAAGGTGTCGACACAAATTCTGCCACTTGCTCTGGTGTCGGCGGCAAACCGGTTAGGTCAAAATAGAGGCGACGCACAAGTGATAGAGGATCGGCCGCGTCGTTCGGCCGAAGCCCCCGCTCATTCAGTCTATTCCAGACGAAACGATCAATGGCGTTTCGCGACCACTCGTCTGCGTTGTCAATCGGAACTGCGGGTGCGACAATAGGATTCAGACTCCACCAATCGTAACCAGCTCGCGATTCCGTCGAATACTGATAGCGATCGATCCCAGCGGCCGGATACGTGGCACCGCTCTGCAACCATTCCCGTAATTGCAGCCGTTGTTGATCGGTAAGTGGAGCCGAATCTTCCGGTGGCATGTCACCGGCAGCGATTCGATTCCACAGCAGACTCGCGTCGGCATCACCCGGGGCAACGGCCGGACCGCTCTCTCCACCACGAAGTGCCGCATCGTACGATGACAAATCGAGCGCCCCCTCGGGCGCCGCTCCGCTGTGACACTCAAGACAGCGAGTCGCAAGAATCCCTGCAATATCGGTCGCCAGATTTTCTCCCTGGATGGACTGCGGCACGAAAACAATGGCCAACAGCATGCTGCCGACAAGTGACAGGGTTCGGCGATATTGCAGCGGACAGACCATTGCGATATTCCGGTGAAGGCTATGGAGTTAGGACACTCAGCATCATAACATGACAGAGCTGGCAAACAAAGTTACCCAGCGGTCCCAGCTGGATGTATTGTTCACCAGCTGTCCCCAGCTGGATGCGCAAAACTACAGCTGGGACAGCCGCGGAACCTTGTACGGCTGGGACAGCCCTGGACCATTAGGCCGCATAGTCGGTGCCGCGGCGCGATGCCCACAGGACAAGCAATAATCCGAGCAACATCAACCCGGCAGCGGTAACGTAGGGGAGGCTCCAGCTGGCTTTGAGCATCGGCAGGCCGATTCCCGAGCCCAGAATTCGTGCCATTGAATTGACACTTTGTCCAACGCCCAGAATTCCTCCCTGCCGCGCGGGATCCGAGCGGCGGGAAAGAAGTGAATTCAGTGACGGGCTCATCATGCCGAATCCAGCGACGACAACCGCCAGTGCCGCGAACAACAAACCAGTCGACGCGCCCCGCACAGCCAATAACACCAACACGAACCCGACTACTTGTGCGCCGGCACCAATCCCGGCCAACATTCCTTCGGGTACTCGTCCGGCCAAACGTCGAACGATCATCCCCTGCACCAACGCCAGCATGAAACCAATGAAGGCATACGTGAGGAACACCTGGCGAAAATCGAAATGAAAGGGGGTCGTCATGTCATCGCCCCCCTTGATCAACAGCGACAACGTCGTTTCGAAATTCGCAAAGGAAAACACACAGACAAAAATTGAAATCAATAGCGGCCGAATCGAAGCCGTCTCGATCGCCTGACGCAAAGCTGCCGCATCAAAAAAATGACGCACCGTTTGTCGACGTGATCGGTCAAGCGACTCGGGCAACAGAAAGAAAGCGAGCACCAACGCACCTGCAGAGAGTGCCGAGGCAACGTATCCGGGCGCCGGTCCCGGCTGCTGGGGATTCCCCCACACCGCCAAATACCCCAATAGTGGCCCAAGCGTAAACCCTAACCCAAATGCCATGCCAATCAACGCCATCCCTTTGGGACGCTGCTCAAGCGACGTAGAATCGGCAATGTATGCTTGAGCGGTCGAGATTGTCGCCCCGGCAATTCCAGCGCCGATGCGTGACAGGAAGAGCAAGGCCATGCTGCGTTGCACGGTCGCGATGCCAAACAAAAAGTAAAAGACTACCGATCCCGCCAACCCAATCATTAACACCGGCCGTCGCCCAATTCGGTCCGATAGCCGGCCCCAAACTGGTGCAAACAAAAACTGCATCAACGAAAAACTGGCCATCAATAGTCCCAATTGCCAGCCCGAATGATCCGTACTAAACCATTGGGCATAAACTGGCAACAACGGCAGGACGATGGCAAACCCCAGCAGGTCGATAAAGACTGTTACAAAGATCACCAATAGTGATCCCCTGTTCGGCGATTGTGGCTCAGTGGCTGCAGTCATCATGTCCTATCGTGATCAATCATCAAGTGAGCAGTTTAGCGTCGCTGGTTCGTCCAACGTGCTTCTGGTGTCGACGCACGCAACCTGCGTTTGCTCGACATGTTGGCCGGCCGAGTCTCCAACAGCAACGCTCCTATCATAGGAGGTAGCGGACCAATACGGCAGGGGTCGCGGCAGGATGGCTGGCCGACTTCCTTATCGGACCGTATCATAGTGCCATGCACGATCCGTTATATGCACATCGACGCCACATGCAGCAATTGGACCGCGACACGTTGCAACGTTTGCAGCTGACACGGCTTAACCAAATGCTGGTCAATATCCTTCCGAGCAACACATTTTACGCCGATAGACTCTCTCAGCTTTCCCTGCCGCTCGAAAGCCTTGAGCAACTCGGTCAACTGCCGTTTACTACGAAACTGGATTTGGTAGTAAACGCCGATGCTCGGAGTGTCGCTCCCAACCGCACCTTTCCCGCCGGACAATATGTGCGGCTGCACCAAACGTCGGGAACCCGCGGCCGGCCACTGAAAATTCTCGATACACACGACGATTGGCAATGGTGGATCGAAACGTGGCAATACGTACTGGACGCGGCGGACGTCACACCCGACGATCGTGCACTAATGGCATTCTCGTTCGGGCCATTCATTGGGTTCTGGAGCGCTTACGATGCATTGGTGTATCGGCGAGCGCTGGTCGTTCCCACGGGTGGCCTGACAACCGCTGCCCGACTGCAGTTGCTGGCTGATACGGAGGCGACCGTCGTCTGTTGTACGCCCACCTACGCATTGCGGATGGCCGAAGTCGCGGACGTCATGAAGATCGATTTGCGATCTTCGGCGACGCGAGTGTTAATCGTCGCGGGCGAACCGGGGGGCTCGATACCCACGGTGCGAAATCGAATCGAACAACTTTGGGGAGCCCGCGTCGTCGACCATAGTGGTGCGACAGAAATCGGACCCTGGGGATTCGCCGATCAAGCTGGCACCGGTCTGTATGTTGCCGAATCAGAGTTCATCGCTGAACTCGTCCCATTGACATCATCGCACGATGCCACCAACAGGGGCGAATTGCACGAGCTGGTTCTCACCTCGCTCGGCCGATTCGGAAGCCCCGTGATCCGCTACCGAACAGGCGATCTCGTCCGCACCGTCACACCCCCAGACGCCAACAATAATTTCCTGTTCCTGCAGGGTGGTATCCTCGGGCGTGCCGATGACATGCTCGTCATTCGTGGCGTGAATATTTTCCCGAGCAGCATTGAGGCGATCGTCCGCGAATTTCCCATCATCGCTGAGTTTGCGATGATCGCCGAAAAGCGAGGCCCCATGGACGAATTGAAAGTCGTTGTCGAGATCAGCAACAACAAACCGCAACTGTTGCAGCAAGTCGCCGAGCGTCTTCACACCGTCCTCGGCCTGCATATCTCCGTTGAAGCGGCACCATTTGGCAGCCTACCCAGATACGAAGCAAAAAGCCGGCGAGTTATCGACCGGCGAGCCGACGCCCCAAATTGAAAGTGACGATGCATGAACCCGCGACCAGAAAAACTAACACTTCAAGACGAACGGACCCTCGTCATCGCTTGGTCCGACGGTATCACCCTTGCATATCGCGTGGGTGAACTACGTAAGCAATGCCCCTGTGCCACGTGTCGCGAAAAACGTCAATCGCCTGCCAACAGCGACCAGAATCTCCTCCCGGTGCTCGGCCCCGCAGAGCTCCAGCCACTGCGAATCACCGCCATGGAGCCGGTGGGACAGTACGCCTATTCGATCCACTTCAGCGACGGACATGACACCGGAATTTACACACTCGAGTCACTCCGGGAAGTGGGAACGCCCGTCGGATCGTAACGTCATGCCCGCCGTTTGTGCTGCAAAGCCACTCTACGGCTGATCGCCGCGTTTCAGTCCCTTCTCTTCCAATGCGCGGAAGGCGTCGATGCCGGTTTGCTCGTCGACCGGAATGTCCTTTTCCTGGACAACATCAGCGCGTGCGAGGTGGATATTCTTGTAGACGTCTTCACCAATCACGTAATACCAATCGGCAAAGCGATAATTCAATTCGCGGACTTTATCGGCGGCCTTCTGCCGCTTGTCCTTGTACTCGTCGTTCTTGCGCTGATTTTCCTTGAGGATCCGATCTCGCTCGGCCTGGCGCGCCGCTTTGGCCGCATCGGCATCTGCACCTTCCTCCGCTGCACCTTCCTCCGCTGCACCTTCCTCCGCTACACTTTCCTCCGCTGACTGGCCTGCGGCGTCTACGTCCGGCACCTCTTCCAATGTAGGTTCGGGCAGTGATTGCTCATCCACTTCCGCCGTAACCATCACGAACCGATTCAACTTACTGTTTTCCTCTTCGTCACCTGCGGATGCCGCGATGCGCCCAAACCTCAGCGTGTACCGAACGGCATCCTTCGTCACGGCGATAACTTCGCCGTCACTCGACAGCAACTCCACGCTATCTCCCCCACCCATACCGACGGGAAAGAACCCTTGGTCCATGAGGGACATCATACTTTCGCGGTTCTGTTGGATCCCGCGATCGGCTTTCAGATCCTCGCCCAATCCTGCGGGTTTGGGTTCGACGTTGACAATTTTCAGTTCATCCAAAGCACGCTTCATGTCGTCGAGCTTCTTCGTGTTCAGCTCTTCGCTTTCCATCAACTGAACCGTTTCGAGCCCATTACCTCGCGACTCCTTCAATTCCTTCAACAGCCACTTCGACTCGGTACTGTCCCAATTGACGGTCATGTCTAACCGTTGTTGGTAGTCGACCGCAATTCCTTGCGGAGTAACCGTTGGCTGCACCGAGTAGTCGCGAATCTCAACGTGTGCCAAATCAAAAGCATTGAGCTTCAACAGGTCTTGCTCGATCCAATCTTCAAATTTTGTCGAGACCTTGCTGGGATCGATCTCCACGACGTAGACAGCACTTTGCCCCGGCACCCGCACGTGACGCAGATTGGACTTTTCGGGAACCTCTGCCCCCACGACAATCTGTGCCAACCGGTCGCCCTTTTCGTTCTCCAACTGGATCAACTTGCCGACGCCCTTCTTGCCCGGTTCTGTATTCTCCGCCGGTTCGACGACACCATAAAGTTCGTGGCTCGATGCATCGTCGCTGACTTTGCTAATCACCTCCAGGTCTAACAGCAGCGTCGCCGCCTCTTTCAGGCGATCGGCGGCATCCGCCGGGTAATTGTGATGCGAAGGGATCACCCATTGGTTATTGAGTTGCGCCACCTCGAACGACTTTGACTCACCAAGCTCGGCGTTGTACTCGACGACCTTCAGGCTCTTGGCGGCAAATGGG
>JAGQPD010000609.1 GCA_020426865.1 Planctomycetales bacterium | reverse complement strand
TTCGGTAGCGACGTCTATCAGCGCGCGGTCGTGGATCTGCCGACGCAACGGGTTGGCCATGCGATGTCCTCCCTGAATCCATTTCGTCGGCGGATGTCCGCCGAACAGGTATTGGATACATTGGTGCATGCGGTGGGCGAACGGTTCGATACCGAGCCGCTGACGTTGGACAACGAAGGGACATTGCCAGCCGAGACGTTCTTGCATTTTGGGACGCCACGGCGAGCGTGGGAGTTTACTACGCTCGCAAACGAACGCGATCGACCGAGTCTGGCGTTACCCAAAGCGCAGGCCTACGTTGACGTGCTCGCCGCCTTTGGTTGGCGCAGTTCACGGCCCGAACCGACATCGCAACGCGAGGACGATCCGAATTTGATTCAGCCAGCGATTGTGGCCAATGGCACGTTGGGATTTTATCTTTCACGGTTGACCGACGATCACGCGATTACCAAGTTGGCACTGCAATCGAATTCGGTGGAGCAATTCGTCGAATCACTTTTCTTGCAGATCGTAACGCGGATGCCGACCGAAGAAGAGTTCGACCAGTTCACTCGATTGTTGCGCCCTGGATTCGAACGACGTGTCGTACCAGATGCCGAACGACCGCCGTCGCGGACGCCTCCCCGATTTCGTTATGTTTCATGGTCGAATCACCTGAATACGGAAGCCAATGAAATCAAGGTGCAAATGCAGGAATATGTCCGCAAGGGGCCCCCAGCGACGACGGCCCTCCAAGACGATTGGCGCCAGCGAGCCGAAGACGCAACGTGGAGTTTGCTCAACTCGCCAGAGATGGTAATGGTTCCGTAACGGAGATGAGAGTAATGGAGCGACGTCAATTCATTCGAGCGGCAGCGGGTACGGCGGCTTGTTTGCCCGCGAGTATGCTCAATACCTCGAACCTCGAGGCATCTGAGTCTGGCACTACTACCTTGGGACGAGCCGAACATTGTGTGATGATTTGGCTCGGTGGCGGCATGGCACAGATCGATACGTTCGATCCGAAGGAACTGGGGGATGCGCCGTCAAAGAAAGCCGGCTCCTACTATCCGGCCATTGATACTGCCGTGGACGGAGTACAAGTGTGCGAACATTTGCGAAGAATGGCTCCGCTGATGGATCGGGTGACGGCCCTGCGGTCGGTGCATCACGATGTGGTGGACGAGCACGCAGCGGCCACGAATCGCATGCATACGGGGCGACCGACTAGTGGCACCGTGCAGTATCCATCGCTCGGGTCCATCGTCGCACATCAGCGAGGGACGCTGGCTGACGGAGTGCCGGGGTATGTGTTGATCGGCTATCCGAATCCGACGCGTGGGCCGGGTTTTCTGGGACAGCGGGCCGGCTTTGTCTACCTTACGGACGTTGCATCGGGACCGGCCGGTTTGAGTCGTCATCCCGACGTCAGCCTATCGCGGCATGATCGCCGGCAACAGTTGCTAAAGACCGTCCGCAAGTCGGCTCGCAGCCGCGTAGGAGAAGACCGGTTGTTTCGTGAATATGATGAAGCAATTGAGGAGAGCCTAAGATTGGCCGGCCCCGACTTCCTGCGCGTGTTCGACGTCGGAGAAGAGGACGACAGCCTGCGTGAAAGCTATGGCGACGGATTTGGCCAACGATGTCTCGTCGCGCGCCGGTTGTGCGAAGCCGGAGTGCGATTTGTAGAAGTGTCGCACAACATGAATTTTCGCAACGGAACCGGTTGGGATACCCATAATGACGGTCAGTTGAATCAGCATCTGTTAATTCAAGAACTGGACCAGGCGGTCAGTGCCATGATCGTGGATCTCGAACGTCGATCGATGTTGGAAAAGACGTTGATCATTATCAACACCGAGTTTGGTCGTCCGGCACAATTTGATTCAGGCGGCGGTCGCGGACACTACTCGAAGTGCTTTACGGTCGTGATGGCAGGAGGCGGTCTGCGACATTGTGGCGCCTATGGTACAACCGATGAACTGGCGATGAGGATCGTGGACCGGCCCGTGTCAATTCCCGATTTCTTTGCAACGGCACTTGCCGCTCTTCAAATAGACCCCGCCACCAACCTCTACGGTGGCGACCGACCAATTCCGATCACTGATGGCGGCAAGCCGATTGCGGAGTTGATTTAGTTCACTCCGTTTTCTGTGATATCTAATGTGCCATTCTCTTCCTGAAAATAGTAGACAATCGGAAAACCGCCGAAACCTGCGCGTGGACAAGTCCTAACAGCCAGGCCGCAGTACACGAATATGTGACAAACCGCCGGCTAGTGCTTTGTGACCGCTAAAAA
>JAGQPD010000608.1 GCA_020426865.1 Planctomycetales bacterium | reverse complement strand
GATCTTGCAGATCTTCTCGGCGTGCGCTTCCGACAGCGAACCTCCAAAGACCGTGAAGTCCTGGCTGAAAACAAACACCACGCGACCATTGACCGTGCCATAACCGGTGACCACGCCGTCACCAGGGATGCTCTGCTCACGCATCCCAAAGTCGACACAACGGTGCTCGACGAACATGTCCCACTCTTCGAACGTCCCCGGGTCCAGAAGCAATTCGATCCGCTCACGCGCTGTGAGTTTCCCCTTTGCATGCTGCGAGTCGATCCGTTTTTGTCCGCCGCCCAGCTCAGCGGCCGCCCGTTTCTCTGCCAGTTGTCGTAAGACGTCTTGCATATTTAGCCCCTTGCTGCAGCGGTAACTTCTCGCCCTTGCGGTCCTTGGGATCTCTATCGGCCCGCTCCGGCCTGCCCCTATTCTATCCCTTGGTTAGTGCACATGCAACATGCTTGGCTGCAATTACAGCAAGAATGATGCCAGTATTCCGCAGAATATTACAAAAATGACCTAAAAAGTCCTGGTTTGTCTATTGCTGCAAATGCGAAAAATGGGGTTGACTTTTGGGTTTTCACGGCCGACAATTGAACTAGTGAGGCCCATCTTTTTCTGTAACAAGGAGCAAAATCATGACAACCGACACAGCCAGTAAGGTCGTAGAGGAGGCTTTTCAGAACATCAACAAGGCGGCCGAGGCCGGGTTGAAGATGCAGCAAGAAATGCTGCGGCAGTGGACCAGTATGTGGCCGGCAATCCCGACGCCCCAAACGGTGGTCACCGACAAGGTGCGGGATTTTCAGAAGCAATGGTCCAACGCCGTATCGGACATTTCCCGTAAGCATCGGGACGTGATCGACCGGCAGTATCAGGCCGCGGTCGAGTCGCTCGATGCCGCCTTGCGAGTCGGCGAATCGACGACGCCCGAGGAGTATCGGCGACGGTTTGAGCAGTTATGCCGCAAGACGCTCGAGTGCATGCGTGAGTCAACGGAAACGCAGTTGAAGGAATTTCAGGACGTGGTTACCAAATGGACGGAACTTGTGACGCAAGCGACGACCTAGTTCTTTCGGTTTGGGGGCACAGTTTGACAGGAGTCACGGTCATGAATATCAAGAATCGTGTTTGTCTGGTGACTGGTGCGGGGAGTGGCATTGGTCAAGCCGTATGCCGTGAATTTGCCGGCCGCGGCGCCAAGAAAGTTGTCATGGTCGACCGTCGCGATCACGTTGTTGACTTGGCGGACTCGATCAATAAGGAGCTCGATTCGAACGTTGCCGAACCCAAGGTGGGAGACGTTACGAACGATACCTTTCGAACGCAGGTCTACGACGAGGTGTGTGCCGAGCACGGACTGGTAAACGTCTGTGTGCCGGCGGCGGGCATCACGCGGGACGACTTGGCGGTCAAGGTCAACCGGGAAACGGGCAAGGCCGAGCCGTATTCGATCACGACATTCCGGCAGGTTACCGAGATCAATTTGGTCGCACCCATCTATTGGGCGATCGAAATGGTCGTGCGGATCGCGGAAGATCGATTCCAACGTGGGCTCAAACGTTGGGAGCCCGAGGAGGAAATCCAGGGTGCTGTCGTCTTTATCGGCTCGGTTTCGTCCCAGGGCAACAAGGGACAGATTGCCTATGCGGTGAGTAAAGCAGGGTTGGAGGGAGCTGCGGCGACCTTGACCAAGGAGGCGATCTTCCACGGCGTACGCTGCGGAATCATCCATCCTGGCTTTACCGACACGCCCATGGTCCGGGCGCTGGGGGAGGAGTACATCAGCAAAAACGTGTTGCCTTATACGCAACTACGACGCTTGATTCGCCCCACGGAAATCGCCGACGCGATCTGCTTCATGGTCTCCAATTCCGCCGTCAGCGGCGAGTTGTGGGCTGATGCCGGTTGGCATCCGCCAGCATAGATCCGATATCGTTGACGGCAATGCTAGCGGGCGGGAGTGGTGTTCACCTAACCGACCGGGTCAGGTATACTCCCGCCCCACCATGATGGATTGCCGCAGGCCGATGGGGCCTCGATCCGTCGTGACATGAACACTTGGATCACAAAAGAGCCTTGAAGCGCGGCGTCGACATGCCAGGATTCGACATGCCAGGACGGTCTATTCCTATGGGGTCCATCCCTATTTGGTACATCGTTGTTCTCTGTCTGCTGATGACCGCAGCGGTCGGCTGCGGCACGACCAAGTCGCAGCTTGCGACCGAGCAACTGCTGATGTCCGATGCGGTGGATCGAGCCGTAGCGAGTATTGATTTCGAGCCGCTACGGGGGCGGCGGATCTATCTCGATACGCAGTACATCCAGCCGATTCAAGGGCCAAGCTTCGTCAACTCGAACTATATTATCAGTTCCATTCGTCAGGAACTGCTGGCTGCCGGTGCCTACCTGCAGGACGCCCGTGACCAGGCGGACGTAATCGTGGAAGCACGTGTCGGCGCATTGGGGACTGACGATCATGACGTGACGTACGGCATCCCTCCCAACAACATTCTCAATTCCGCGGCATCACTTGTGACAACTTCCACGCCGTTGCCAGCAATACCTGAGATATCGCTGGCCAAACGGAGCGACAAAATCAGTGCGTCCAAAATCGGACTATTTGCCTATGAGCGCGAGTCCCGTCGCCGAATATGGAAGTCAGGAATCTCTGTCGCTCAAAGCCAGGCCAAGGATACCTGGGTCCTGGGAGCGGGACCGTTCCAAAGTGGCATGATCAAACGGGACCGGGGTTTTTCTAGTCGTGATCTACTCATGCCTGATGTCCGCAGGCAGCGTGAGAATGCGGCACTGGCGGACTACCGAAAGTCCAACAACTACGAATCCGACAAAGCCATGCTGGCCGACGGTGTGGCGGAGGAGATCAGCCTGGCCGAACACCACGGTGTACCCGAAGGTGATCAGGCGACAGCAGGGCCCGTTTCCGTCACCCGCTCACGCATCAAACCACCGAAAGTCGGCAAACCGCCGCAGTAGCTGCGTCGTGCATCAAGTTTCTCACACAGATCCCAATACCTAGAACCACCAAGTATTGATACCTAGATCTGCTAGGTATTAATGCCTCGAACCGCTAGGTATCGCGGACGAGGCGGCTCGGAACGCAGCAGTTATTCGATTCCTCGGTAGCGTTCGCACCGCAGCGTAGACGTTGCGCTGACCGTGGCTCCGCCGGTGAATATGGGTACGACCCAAGTGTTCTGATCCATCGGCACGTTGACCGTCACGGAAACCTCCTCCGTGACATCTTCGATCGGGTCTGGATCGACGATCACCGTGGCCCCCTGGGTCCCAATCGTGGCCAGATACGCGTTGGCCGTGTCGGTCGCATCCCCCGCCGTGGCACCAGGCACGATCGCCTTCCGGGCCGCCTCATAGGCCGCATTATCCACGACGTGCCGGACAATGTTGAATCGCGCGAATTCGATCGATGCGATCAGAAACATAAAGAACAGGCCGATTACGAGCGCAAACTCCACGGTGACCGCACCGCGGTGTTTGGCGCGTCGGTTTGCTCTTGCGGAAATCATTTTATGTTCCTATTCAATCAGCAACGTGGGACAATTGTTGGCGATCTCGTTGAAGATTTTGTTCAACTGGGTCAAGTTGGGGGCGTGCCAGTGCTGGCCGTTGCCGTTGGCAGCGACGGCTTGCATGGCAGTCTGATTGGCGTCGTTGCCGAAGGTGATTGTGTGCACGATCATTCCTTGAGCGGCTGCGGCCGTGGCCGCGTCCTCAGGTGTTATCGTTCCGGTGTTGTGAATACCGTCGGTGAGGACTACGACGGTTTGTGAGGCCCATGGACGTTGCTGCCCCATATCGGCCAGCGTGTAGGCACCTTTGGCAATGCCGTCTGCAATGTTCGTGGCGCCCCCTTCGAATGAGGCCGTATAGGCGTCGAGCTGGTTCTCGATGTCCGAGTATGTTCCGGTCAGACCGAAGTTGACCCCGGCCGCGTGGTTATAGGTGACGAGGCTGACGTTTTCTTGCATCGGTGTCTGTGCCAGCGCCGCCAAGAACGCGTCTGTGGCCTCGACGACCTTGACCCAACGGCTGTTGCTTGGTGCCGGATCGCCCGGCATCCATCCGGTTCCCATACCACCTTCGGTCCGTTCGGCCATGGACCCTGAACGGTCGATGACCAACGCGATGTCGCGATCGATTTGCGCGGCGGTCGAGACCTTTGATGGCTCATAGGTTGCTTGCGAAGCAAAGGCGGTGAAAAGCATCGGTACGGCATTTCCCGTCCCGGTACGATTTCCTGTCAACCGAACTGCATTGGGATTCGTCATTGTGGTGGTGTAGATGAACTCCCCCGACACGTCACGCGATGCACGGCCGAATTCAACATCTCCGGCGTCCACAACCAAGCCCTGGCCGGCGACCAGGTTGCGACTGGCAGCTTCTTGTACTTCAAGAAATGCCGCGTCCGTGTCTCCGGTCATGCTCAGCCGTCGAGCCCCTGCGCGAGACGCGAAATCGGTCGCCACCCGCAATTCCGTGTTGGTGAGATCCATGTAAGCGACGTTGACGGCAAACGCCGCCATGATTAGCAGAATTGGCAACGCGACAGCCATGAACACGATGATCGTGCCCCTACGGACCGACGCCCTTTTTCGAGTAACGTTTCCCATGAGATTTCTCTCCTACAACGTGACGCGACTTGGTTCGAACCGCCGCTTCGACGAACGGTCCCTAGGAACTAGTCGTATTCTTTCATCACTTCGGCGCGCCCGGTCAACGTCCGACCACTGTAAAACCAACTGGCGAATAGCGAGTTGGCGTTGCAGGGAGCTGAGACCTCGACGACGATATAGTTGCCCGCTTTCACAGGCGGGATGTTCGATGGT
>JAGQPD010000607.1 GCA_020426865.1 Planctomycetales bacterium | reverse complement strand
GCCAGTATTCACAAGAATCTGGGGCTCTGCCTGGCACTTACCGGTCGTAAGGAAGAAGCGATCGTTCATTTGACCCGATCGCTGCAACTGAACCCGCACGACGCCAGTGTCGCCAACAATCTCGGTGGGCTCTACGCCGGAGCAGGCGACTGGGACCAGGCGATTCGTTATTTGGAAAGGGCTGCGGGTTTGGCGCCAACGAATGAGAAGTTCCGCCGAAATCTTGCCGCGGCCCGCGAAGCTCAAGGCCGCGACCGCCCGACCACCAGCGATCCGCCAATAGACGGTGAAACTGAAAACTGATTTTGATTTCGATTTTTTTGTTGGCGCTTTTTTGGTGCCATTTCGGTCCTGTTGCGGGGGGAACTCCGCACCGTTTCAATTTCACACTTGGGTGCCACGAACAAATGGCACGAAAAAATGGCACGAAAAAATGGTGGGCAAGACTGGCCGATTGGGGGGCATTCGGTTATCTTCACACGCTGAAGAGTGGTTGGCGTATGGCATATGATTCTTGTGGGACAGGCAATCATCTACTTGGGGAGATTCATCCATGGTTCAGCGAAGCGGAGCGGTAGTCGTCTTGCGGTTGATCATCTGTGCCACGATCGTTCCGTTTATCATGGCCAGAGCGGCCGAAGCGCAGTTGCTCAACTCTTGGGAAGGATCTACGGAGGGATGGAATTCGCAGAATGGCGCGGTCCTTGTCAACAGTGCATCGCGGCCGGGTGGAGCGAAGGGGGTGACCGACGGCACGGACAGTTTAGCGGTGACGCTTCCCAATCAGGGCTATCTGCGCTGGGGCGATCGCGTGCTAGAGGGTGCGGCTTTGGATGCGGTGGTTGCAGCCGCTGGAAGTGAAACTGGAATCGGTGTTGTCGAATTTGACGTGACATACGATACCAGTGAGATCCCGCAGGGGACCGTAACGTACGTCAATCATCAATTGGCGATGCAGACGAACGCTGGATGGAGTCAGGTCGACATCACGGCGCCGACGTATCCTCAGACGAACGGTTCCACCGATGAGACGGCCCACTTTTTGCTTCCGCTTTCGTTGTTTGGCTCGCTTTCGGGGACGAGCACTTCCGTGCAGATGTTATTCGCGGCCAGCGGGGATTGGGGAGATGGGCAGCAAGCGACGTTATTCTACGACAATCTTCGGGTGAGTGCATTAGAGCCGGACTTGAACAATGACAATGTCGTGAACGTACTTGATTGGGAAATCTTCATTGAGAACCACAAGCAGGATCTCAGCGACTTATCGTTGTCAGATAGGTTTTCGCGCGGCGACTTCAATGTATCGGGCGTTAGTGACTTCGATGATTATCTTGTCTTCGAATCCCGCTACGACGCGATCAATGGCGCCGGGGCGTTGGCAGCAGTACGAGGGGTCCCTGAGCCGGCGGCGTTGGTTTTGGCGGCGACTGTATTCCCATTATTTTTACTACGTCGCCGGCGAGGACGCGTGGCGACGTTCTTGTTGCTGGTTGCATTGGCATCCGCGGCGTCGCCGCAGTTTGCTTCTGGGCAGTTGCTGCATTCGTTTGAGACCGATACCGAAGGCTGGGTCGTGGCAGACTTTCACGTCGCGTTCCCAACCGACCCGACGTTATCACTTTCATCGATCGGCGCCACCGAGGGTGTGCAGAGCTTGGGAGTCACGCAGCCTGAAGATGGATTCAGCTGGGACGCGCAGGTGTCGTACGGCACCGGGTCGGATGGCTACAACATTTTTGCCAACGCAGTGGAAGTCGGCACGGACCTCCACGTTTTGGAATTTGACGTCACGTTCGACCAGGCGAGTATTCCACAAGATATCTTTTTCAATGCAAGTGTCTCTGTGGCGCTGAACAGTAACGGCGGATGGATGCAGTACGATAACGTGGCGGAGCATAACGAATTAGGGACGACGGCAACGGTCCCAGTGCAGATCGCATTGGATGGAACGGGGGCCAACGACGGTGCCGGGACTCTTTTGCCGGCCAGCTCCACCGGCTTCTATCAAATCAATATCGGGCTCAACGGCTTCTGGGGACTTAGTCCGGCAACGATCTACTTCGACAACTTTCGGATCACACAAATTGCCACGCCGGAAGTACTGACATTGGAGGTCGATCGCGGGACTGGTCAAGTATCGATCAAGAACGATGCCACGGGCCAGAGCTTCGGCATCGACTATTACGAACTCAAGAGCGAGGCAGGTTCGCTTAGTTCGGCCGGTTGGAATTCACTGGACGCACAAAACGTGAATGCCGTTGATGGTTCGGACGCCGGCACAATTGCTGGCGATAGTCCCTTGGAAGGTTGGGACGCCGCCGGCGGTGCAAGTGCCAATGATCTGACCGAAGCATTCCTGGGAGGTTCCAGCAATTTGGCGGACAACGCAGTGCTCAATTTGGGCGCGGCATTTACTCCCGGCGCGACCGAAGATCTGATCTTTCGGTACCGCGATACGACTCGTCCCGATCGCCTGGCCTTCGGTGAGGTCGTCTACGTGGGCGAGGTCGCCAATCTGCCTGGTGACTACAACGGCAATGGCGTCGTCGATGCTGCCGATTACACCGTCTGGAAGGACAATTTCGGATCGACAACGGAACTAACGGCGGATGGAAACGGCAACAGCGTGATCGATGCGGCTGATTACACAGTGTGGAAAGATAACTTCGGTAACACCGCCAGCGCCGCATCAGTTACTTCGGTTCCCGAGCCAGTCTCTGGTTGGGCGGTACTTTCCTTGGCCGGTATCGCCGCCGTGCTCATGCGGCGGCGATACTCGAGACAGTGATGGACACGAAGACTCGCGCAACTCTTTCCCGAACTCGTCCTCGGGCATTTACGTTGGTCGAGCTGTTAGTGGTGATCGCCATCATCGGATTGCTCGTGGCGTTGCTGCTGCCCGCTGTCAACGCAGCTCGTGAAGCAGCTCGCAAGATCCAGTGCACGAACAACTTAAAAAACATCAGTTTGGCGATGCACAACTACCACTCGGCGCGCAACGTGTTTCCGCCGGCAATCGTTGTCCGCTCGGGTGCGGCCTCCGACGGCGATAAGGGGCAATTCCAGCAGGGGCGTCGGTTGTTTGCCAATTGGGCGATCCTGCTGCTGCCGTATATCGAAGAGCAATCGCTCTATGATTCCTTTACTCTGAACGCCGACGGCGGCGTGCAGATCAGCGATCCCATTAATTCGGGGCCACGCGGTACCGAATTGGCGGTGATGCTTTGCCCCAGCGATCAAGGCCTGGGCAGTCGGATGAGTCTCAGCCTGGGCAATTGGGCGCGTGGCAATTACGGCATCAATGGTGGTCAGTACCTGCCCATTCTCTGGGACCGTGAGGGGGTCGGCGACGATCCATTCGCACAAGGAATTGCGCCACTGGGGGAAGGAATCAATATCAAGAAGATCACCGACGGCACTACCAAGACGCTCATGTTTGGCGAGCTCCGGGTGGGACTTGGCGACCGCGATCGGCGTGGGGTCTGGGCCATGGGAATGGTTGGCTCCAGCATCCACTGGCGACACGCATCCAATCAGGTCAACGCTCCGAACAGTTGCCAACGCGGCGACGATGATGTGAAGGATAGCCAGTTTATTATCCAGGACGTCGACGAACAGACGCTGTTGTCGAATTGTATGTATCCAGATGCCGGATACAGCGAAGGCGCACAAAGCGTCGTGCGCAGCGTCCATCCTGGTGGCGTGAATGTGGCGATGTGCGACGGGAGTGTACGGTTCATCAGCGACTTTGTCGAAGCTGGCTCGCAAGGCGCCGGTGTCAACCCCGATCCGAAAGTCTTCCGCACTTGGCAGCGATTGAATGTCGCCACGGACAGCTACGTGATTGAGGGGCAGTGGTAATGTCGACACGAACCATGAAGACGCCGACTTCCCTGCCTCGTGACGCGTGTGTGGCAATGGGCCGGCAATACTTGTTGGTTCGAGGTATTGCGCTGCTGGTGCTGAGTGTGACAATCGCCGGCTGCGGCGATGGCAATCCGTTTCGCCAGGTGCCGGTTACGGGAAAAATCACCTATGATGACGGATCGCTGATACCCGCAAAATCGATACGCATTGAATTCCAATCACTGACACCGCCGAAGGACGGCAAATCGCCTCGTCCGGCCAGTGCACTGGTGAACGTCCAAGACGGAACATTCGCTGAAGTAACGACCTACAAATACAACGACGGTCTGGTGGTCGGCGAGCATCAGGTATCGATCTTGGTCGCCGGCAAACCGAATCTGATTCCGCCTGAATACGCGGAAATCAACACGTCGCCGCTAACCATTGATACCGGCGACGTGCCATTACACATCAAGATCCCAAGGCCTCAAGTCCCTAGGCCCTAGTGTGGATGGTCAGCGTGATGCTGACGGAGGGTGTCGAGGTTGAAGTCATTCTTCAGCGAATGCCACACCGCATGGACGTGATTGGCGTCGTTTTGCGTGTTGTCGTATTCGATGATGAACGTCGGACCGTGGATCCGAAAGTAATGGGCTTTGCCGCGATCGTGCGAGCCAGCCCAGGCAAAGTGAATACCTTCTCGTCCCGCTTCCTGAATGCTTTGCATCTCGGCATTCGAAAGCTGGGAATGCAAATTGTTGGCAAATTGACGCACGAGTCGCATCAGCGCCTGACGCTGTTTGCCACGCAATTCTTCCCAGCTGATCCCGGCGGGGTCGCCCAAGTCGATTTTGTTTTCTGGTGCGGTGATCACATCCTTGGGGGC
>JAGQPD010000606.1 GCA_020426865.1 Planctomycetales bacterium | reverse complement strand
ACGGATCCGACGGCCGACCTCTTGAAGGTCATGGGACAAATGGAAGATCGTATGCATCTGACTCGCAAGGAAGACAGAACCTTGGCCGATAGGATTCATCGATTGGCGGAGGCGGTCCTGGCGGTCAAGGAGATCGACTATCTGGGAGGGACACGTCATGGTGCATTAAGGGACCGCAGCAGATACATGGTGGAAGAATTGTTGGTGCGGATGGAAAACCAACACATGATTGGCAACAAATCGTCGGGAGTACCTGAGCGGGTGAAGGCGCTGCGACAGAAGATCATTGCTGAGCTCGAGACATTGAAGGACCAGGACGCGTTGTCGGAAGACCGTCAGAAAAAACTGGCCGGAGATATGGAGGATTTGTTTTTCGTCATCCAATTGTACAGTTATCCTGGCGATTATTTGCAGGGATCGCCGAGCATCGAGCGAGTGGCGGAGACGATCGACAAATTCGAAGAGGACGTCATGCAACGCGATTACCCGGGGGTCCGCGGTCAGCGCCGCGTGGAAATGCGATTTGGTCCCCCGATCGTTGTGGCAGCGACGCCGGGACGCGATCAAGTGACGCAGTTAACGACGCAAATGCACGCTCGAGTTCAGGATCTACTTGACGGCATCAACGGATCTCCCGGTGACGTATCGACAACGGTGGTTTTCGCCGATGCGCAAACGCAGCCTTGAATTGCGATCTCCAACGCACCCCCAACAGCACGAACTGACTTACACGAACCCTGCAACGTGGCTCGCGAAATTCTCCAGGATCTGGTAAGTTGGCGGGGATCCTGCGGAAGAGCACCGGCGCCAGTTTGTGGATCGTAAGGGAGTGATACTCGCAGTCCGCACATCTTCCGTCACGAATTCAACCTTAGGTCAGCCACGTATTCGGAATCTTACAACATGTCCATTGACCCATATGCAGTGTGTCCGTGTGGTCGCGGCAAGAAGATCAAGTTTTGTTGTCGAGACGCTCAGCACGATCTCGACAAGGTTCTGCGGTTGCTCAACGCTGAGCAGCATCAGCAGGCGATGCGCACGGTCGACCAATGTCTTGCCAATCAACCGGACCGCGAGTTGTTTCTGGCATTGAAGCTGCACCTGATTTACGGAGAGAATGACAATTGGGACGAATTCGGCGCGACGGCGAGACGCTTCTGGAAGGCGCATCCGGACAATCCGATCGCAGCCGCTAGCCTTTGCATGATGCGATTGCACGAGTTGGCCAGCGGCGACGAACTTGATGACGCTGGGACGATCGCGGTTGTGCGGGAATGTGGGCAGTTACTGCAGCGAGCCTATGCGGCCTCTGGCGAAGAATATGACGTACTTGTCGTTAGCGCAACGCTCATGCTGGTGCGATTGCTCTATATTTATAAGAACCATCTCACGGCGCAGGCATACTTGGCGCAGGTGGTGGCTCATAGGCAAAAGCCTGATGAATCGGTTTTATCGCTGCATTACGACATACTCGGGGATTCACGAGTCCCATTGCCACTTCGCAGTCCCCTAAGTCTTCCAGAATGCCCGCCGAATGCGGGGTGGAAAAAAGACTATGAAGCGGCCAAGCGGCTACACGCGCGAGGTCAATGGATGCGGACCGCGGAGGAACTTGAAGCCCTATCGCGACGCTATCTGGGCGAGGCAGCGATGCACAAGGCGATCGCCGTGGCACGCACCAAGAACGGTGACAAAGGACTGGCTGCAGCAGCGTTGCGACGCTACCAAGTGCTTGACGGCGTCGATCCCGATGATGCTCTGGATGCCGAAGTCCTCGCGCAATTGCTGGACCCCAAGTCGTACACCACGATCGTGCCGACGTTGATGCACGAATACCGCGTCGATGATATCGATCAAGTACAAGAACGGATCTTGTCCGATCGGCATGTTTTGGTCGTTGACGATGAGCAAGTACTAGCAAGTGCCATCCGAAACGGGATACGGCCCAAATTGGCGTTTACGCTGACCGACTTGCCACTGGCAAAATCGGCCGAAGCCAATCGATCGTTCGAAGAGTTGCCAACCAAAATGGCCGAATTCATCTTGTTCGGCAAACAAACCGACGCACCGGCATCCATTGAACTCTTTGCGCCCGAAGCCAATATTGAACGGTCAGTATCTCGCGTCGCGTCGTGGTTGGGGGTCAGCGTCGGCGACTTGCCGTTGCTGAAACAGGAGTCGATCAATAGTGAATCGGCAGCGGAATTGGTAGCCAATATACACTGGAGAGCTCCCGTCGAATCCGACTCACTATCTCCATCCCAGATTTACGACGGGCTCATCGACAGGATCTGCCAAGAATGGATCCATTCGCCCCTCGATAGCCTCGACGGGAAATCGCCCCGCGAATTCAAGCCAGATACGCCGGCGAACACTCGTCGCTTGCAAGCGGCCGTCGAAGTGTTTGCGTTCCGGTTGCTCGATCTTGCCGGCAGGCATATCGGCAACGAAGTGAGGCGTGAATTGAATCTTCCAGAATTGGCCCCATTGGATAGTGGCGACTTTCAGGACCCACTACCGGTCCATCGCATTTTTCGTCTCAATTTTACCCTCCTCAATGATGACGACTTAATGCACTTGTATGCTACCGCGGTGACATACCGTTTGAAGTCCATCATCATGGAAATTACCAGGGAAATCGAACGGCGCCCGTCATGGCCACAATCCAGAAAAATGGCGATGTCCGTCGTCTACTTGAATGCAGTCGCCGCCACCAACTCCGACGACGAGGCCTTGTTATATATCAACAAAGCTGTCACTTGTGCGAAAGAGGACGGTGAGCCAATCGGGAAACTGCTGGTACAGAAGCTTAACATTCTGTTCGCCCTGGGAAACCCCAATGAAGCCACCACATTGCTCGATCAAATCGTGCGTGACCACATTCACGAACCGGGGGTCCGCGATAACGTCTTCTCACTATTGCGTCAAGCTGGCCTGATTACACAAGACGGAAGGCCGGTTCACTCCCCAGCCACTGGTCCCGTGGGGGCCGTGCCTAAGCCCTACGACTCCGAAGCCGCAATCTGGACGCCGGAATCCGAGCTGCCTCAAGCAAGTTCGACCGAAGCGGGTTCCGCCTCCAAACTGTGGCTGCCTGATTAGTGCACGTCGCGTATCCCGGAGCAAACGCCGATGCGCGAGGAAGCTGAAATCGATCGCCAGTGGATGTCGCGGGCCATCCAGCTCGCCGCACGAGGCCGCGGTCTTGTTGAACCCAATCCAATGGTGGGTGCGGTTCTCGTCCGCGATGGTCAGCTGCTGGGAGCCGCCTGGCATGAAGCTTTTGGCGGACCACATGCCGAAGCACTGGCACTTCAAAAAGCCGAGGACACGTCGGGAGCTACGCTCTACGTTACGCTGGAGCCTTGCTGCCATCACGGAAAAACTCCCCCCTGCACTGATGCCATCCTACACGCAGGAATCGCTCGAGTCGTCGTCGCCTCCGTCGATCCTTTTCCCGAAGTAGCGGGAAAGGGAATTGAACAACTACGCGCAGGTGGACTGCAAGTCGATGTCGGGCTACTGGCAGATCAGGAACAGTTCCTGAACGCCCCCTATCGCACGCTCGTCATCCATCGTCGGCCCTGGATAATCGCCAAGTGGGCAATGACGCTGGACGGTCGAATCGCTACCTCCACCGGAGATAGCCAGTGGATCTCCAATGAAGAAGCCCGAATACGAGTTCACCAACTCCGCGGGCGCATGGACGGCGTCGCCATCGGTGTTGGCACCGTCCTTAGAGATGATCCATTACTAACCGCTCGCCCTCCCGGACCAAGACAGGCACAACGGATCGTCTTTGATTCACAGGGACGAATGCCGACCAGTGTTCAGTTGCTGCGATCGAATAAAGTCACCAGTGCGTCACCAGGGGTCCTGGTCGTCGTTGGGCCGAAAGTAAACCAAGATCATTGTTCCCGACTTCACGATGCTGGCGCCGAGGTCTTCCAGTGCCACGCACATTCCTACGTGGATCGGATATCGGAGATCCTCCAAGAATTGGGGCGTCGACGCCTGACGAATCTACTGGTCGAGGGGGGGGCCGATGTGCTGGGAGCCTTTTGGGATGCCAAATTAATCGATGAAGTTCACGTCTTCATCGCTCCTAAACTGGTCGGCGGTCAGCAATGTGTGCCAGCGGTTGGAGGCACGGGAATTGCTTCGATCGTCGACGCAGGTCACCTACAGCACACACAAATCGAATTGCTCGATGACAACGTCTATTATTGCGGCAGAATTGCGCGATAACGACGGTTTTCGTGAAACATTCTGCCGCGCTGCCAAGTATTACATCCGTACGAAGGGCGTCGACGAAATCTCACGCTGCTTGATTGGGAGCCGAACCATGTTGAAAAAGACCTTTCTATATGTCGTCTGTGCGATTTCGACACAGTTGCTGCTGACCGATCGATGCAACTACGGGCGGGTTGGTGCGGATGAGCCGGCACGAGCGACGGCGGTGGAGAGCGAAATTTTGTGGGCTACCCGTCCCGAGTCTTCGTACCATGTCTATACGGTTTCGCTTTCATTGCCCGCCGATGGCGTCTGGACACCGGCCGCATTGCCGAAGTCTGAAACGACGATCGTACAGCTCTATTTGTTACCTTCCGAAGAGGTAGGGGCACAACAGCTAGGGCGGAGAATGGGAGAGGTGCTTCAGGAAAGACGCATCGAGCAAGGACGATGGAAAACTCAAAGCGTAACCTGGGCCTGTCGCGAGTATGCCAAACGCCATGGAAACACCGGCCCGAAGTCGATCGATGACCTTGTCGGAGATCGCTACCAGTGGGTGCGCAACAATGTGAATTCATCGCCATGGGGAAACGATGTGGACATTCGCGAAATGGGTAATCTCAAAGGGCCGTTCGTTTATCTCTTGCCGTCCGTCCCGTTTCATTTCGTCGATTCCAAGGAAGATGACTTTCGCATCCAGCCGGGTCGCCGAGAGATCCTCGCCTTCGAATTGCGTCCCTATCTCAACGATAACAAGCATTGGATCGTCTACACCGATGGGAATTCGGAACGAGTCGTCATTGATCAGCAATTGCTGACACAAAGTGGGCAAGTTGTTCGACCGGTTCTAGAAGGCGAGTTACTCACGAAGGTCGGCTCTACGGCACGCTATGATCTCGTTGCCGTATCCCGTGGCAAGATCGACAAGACCGTTGGTATTGCGCTACTCAATTCAGTTGCCGGCGAGCAACTCACGCGGCCAATCGATTTTTCGACCACCAAATCCGATACGCGAGTTTGGGATACGCTGCAGAAGGCCCGGCGCTTCCACTGGAATGCGTATCTCGACCATGGTCCGGCGCCCGTCATGCGTTCCTGGTTGAATGAACAATCAGCTGACGACGGCAATCAAAATCGCAATCGATCGTCCAGTAGCTTCGCCGTTTTGGGTGGACGGGCAGCGGTGGAAGAAACGTTGCAGCTACAGAACATTCAAACAGCGAAAGCAGATGGCAGCCTGGAAACGATCGACCTGTCGACATTGGAAGGCGTCACCGTCAAGGCGCATCCATTCGCCGAAATGCTCGCGGGACGCGAGGGGGGACAATTGGAGCTTGCCAATTACGTGCCTGCCGATCGACTGTTTGTTTATGTCGCCAAACCGTCGTCGATCATTCCGTTCTTGGATCGGGGCGCATCCTTTATCGCATCTGGCGGCGCGCTGGCAACAAGTAATCGGTTGGACTACGGACTCGAACAGCGATATCTCGAACGATTAGGGATGCAGCGAGCTTGGCTTGAGCAAATCTTGCAAGCCGGGCTCGTGCGAGATCTCGTGGTGACATCTCCCGATCTGTACTTCATCGATGGCACCGACGTAACCGTCGTCGCGCGAGTTGCACAACCCGCCCTATTGCAGGGGCTGCTTCGCGTTTTGGGCGTTGGAGGGGTCGCAAACAATCTGGTGGTCACGCATCCAACCCGTGGTGGTGATTCCTACTGGCACTTACGTGATAATATCCTTTGCATCAGCTCCAGTCGCAACGAATTAGCAGAAGTCATGCGGCTGCTTGATAGTCGAGGTGAAGGCAGCTTGGGACGCAGCGACGAGTTTCGCTATATGTTGATGCAGTTGCCAATTCATAATAACACGCGCATGCTGGGCTATCTCTCGGATCCGTTCATCCGCCGTTTGGTCGGGCCCAAAATGAAACTATCGCAGGCTCGACGCATCCTGGATCGCGCTCGAATGGAATTCTTGGCGGCGCAATTGCTGAAAGCAAGATTGGATGGAGTCGATGTGGCAAACTCTAGTACGTTGAAACGATTGCGATACCTGCCCGATGCGTTTCCCGTGGATGACTATCAATTTGATCGACTCGGGGTCGTCAGTTCGAGGAGATACGGCCCGTTGCCTCGTATGAAAACGTTGGATGAAGCTCCATTGCAACGAGTCACGCCAGAAGAGGCCCAAGGGTACAAGAATTACGTGGAAAACTATTCTCGCTACTGGCGTCGCTTCTTCGATCCGATTGCCCTTCGGCTGGATGAGTCCACCGAGGGTTCGCTGCAATTGACCACGTTCATCCTTCCGTTGGTCGATAATTCCATCTACGAGTCAGTTCGCCAATCGCTGGTGCATCGTGGTGTTGATACGGCGTCCCCGGCTGGGGATTCGGATCGGGTGGAGCGTTCGGGTACGGCTGGGACGGCGAATGCTGGCTCGGCTGGGACAGCCGAGGGACACTATGAATTGGATGTCCCCGTAGTCGATCCGATGCCGGTGCTGCAGTTCTCTGCCAATCTGCGCGACGAAGCCTGGAAGCAGATTACGCGGAACTTCTCGGAGTTGTTCCGGCAATATGGTGGTGCCAGCCCGGCACTCTTGGACGATTTGGGGCCTGGCTTCCATCTGATGATCTATGATGCCGACCCGGTGATCGCGTTGGGTAGCGGCGACTTGATGGGGGCTTTTGGTAGCCAACTGCTGGGTGGCGGACGCGAGACGGTGATGCTACCCGTCGCGCTTTCCCTGCTCACGCGTCCCTGCTCGATCTATGTCGAGACGCGGGCCCCGGAACGCACGGCGCGTTATTTGAGGCAGGCCGCCAACAACTGGCTGTCGAAGCGACAAAACGACAGCCAACAGTTTCGCGCGTCGTTCTATCAGCTGGATGGGAAGGACAGTTGGGTGTGGTCGATGGAAATCCTGGGAGCCGTAAAGCTGCGTTATGGCGTCGAGGTACAGGATCGGTACTTGGTGATTCGAAATATTCCCTGGTCGACCGATGACAAAGTCGTGCGAGTCGAACGCCAACAGCTCAACGGCGCGGCTCTGATCGCATCGCCCGCTGCCTGCCGGTTGCAGTTGCCGGGGCTATTCGCCAGCGCCGCCGACCAGGATCGGCGCGCGGCCCTGTCGGGCATGGGAAGACTCTATCCACTGGTACTTTCCGGTGCTGCTGATATGGGCGCTGCCGCCGATTTGCACCGTCAGCTGTTTGGCTTCCAGCCCCTGCACCCTGGGGACGGCCACTGGCGATGGGAGGACCATCATGTCACGAGTTCCACCTATGGGTCAGTGCTAAGGCAGCGTCAGCCAGCGTACGATCCGCAGAAACCGATGGGGTTGTTGCATGGTATCGAGCGCATTGAATTGAACATGCAGTTCGAACAAGACGGTCTCCGCAGCACGATCCAATGGCGAATGCCGCCCCGAATATAGACCCGGATGTTGTCGTATCTCGTGGACCAACGGGGAATACAATTGCTGCCAATGTCACCGAGAAGGTGTCAACACGCCGATGCGCCATCGTCCCCCCAACCTCGCCGCCGCACCGCGCAATACCTAGAACCGCACAGTATGTACATATGTATACATACCCTGGGTTCAGTGGAATTCTGCGACTGGCGTGCTGGAACAAAAGAGCCAGACGATATCACAATCTAGTAACTGGTGCCCGCCGGTAGCATGAACGATCGGCGTCAGAACGAGCACGCAGCGTCAAATCGAGCACAACCGGCACATCCTCCGTAGTCGCGTTGCTTTTTGGCAGCGTTGCATGTTGAAAAATTCCACCATGTTGCCAAAACGCATGCTACATTTGCATGGTCCCGTAGATTCGGCGCCGATGGTGCCGCTTGCGCGGGATCTGCCATGCCTTTGACAACGATTTGGATTACGGATACCGGCAACAGTCTCATGCAATCGCTCAGACCAACACCGATGTACATCCGCCGTGGTCGAATATCCGCGGTCGGCCGTCGTGGCACTTGGGTTGTCCTGGTGCGCCTCTGCCTGCTGTTGGCAATCGGCGCGAGCATCTTAAGTGGTTGTGCTGGATTGCGACTACCCGCCATTGATCCGACCGGAAATCGCATTTTTCTTCCCGCCCCGTCCTACACAACACTTGTCGATCCGGCAGATCGTCCGTTCTTGAATCCCGGATCACTGTTCCCCGAGCCGGCATTCCCACAACCGGAGGATCCACCGTATTGCGAAGACATGGTGATGGTCCCCGCCGCGCCGCAGGTGCTAGTCCCCGCAGCACCTCAAGCGCAGTCTGTCGTACCGGCCAATGCCGTGGCTCTGGAACCTTTCGAGGACCGCGAGCGGTTGATCGATCGAATTCGCGACCAGTGGTCGCACCGCGATTTATATGACGGCAAACTGTCTTTGACACCGGCACGCCTGGTTGCTCCGGTCGGCAGCGAAGTCGTATTGCGAGCCGAAATCTGTCTTCCCGACGGCTACAACGTCACGCGCGAGCCAATCGAATGGACGCTGTCGCAAGATAGCGTGGGCCAATTTGTCGAAGTTGACCGTAGCGGCAAGCCACTGATTCATACCTTGTTCCACCGCCGACCGAAGAAAGTCGGAAGCAACTTTGCGATCGGCACAACCGCCACTAGCAGTCAACTTATCACGCGCGGTACAACCCGCGAAGATGATGATATTCAATTGTTGCCGGGGCAGACATGGATCAGCTTGACGTCAGCGACCGAAGGAGCCAGCACGGTGTACGCGGTGGCGCCGCGGGGGTGTGACTGGAACAATCGGCGTCAAGCAGCAACGATCCACTGGGTCGACGGTCAATGGACGTTCCCGGCCCCTTCCGTGGGCGTGGCAACCGCAGGGCAGAATCTGACGACCACAGTGACCCGCGCTAGCAACGGTTCGCCCATTGCCGGCTGGATCGTCCGTTACGAAATCCTCGACGGCCCACCCGCGCACTTCGAATCGTCGGGCAACGCGATCGCTGAAGCGACGTCCGATTCACTGGGGCAGGCCACCGTGCGGATCATTCCCGATCAACAGAGCGCTGGTACGAATCGGGTCGGCATTCAAGTCATTCGGACGGGAAGCAATTCCGGCGATCTGGCACGTATTGCGGTTGGACAGGGTACGACGTCGGTAACGTGGAGTGCGACAGGTCTGTCGGTCCTGATGCGTGCCCCGGACATTGCGGAGGTCGGGAGCCTCATCGATTACACGATCGACGTGACCAATCCCAGTCCATTGCCGCTGTCCGATGTGGAAGTCAATAGTGCGATGGCGACAGAATTGG
>JAGQPD010000605.1 GCA_020426865.1 Planctomycetales bacterium | reverse complement strand
AACCTCAAGCAATTGGGGCTGGGCATGCACAACTATCACGACACGTTCAAAGTGTTTCCGCGCAACTATATTCCCGTCGGCGGAAACGCTTGGGAAGCATTGAGCGCCAGCTACTCGATTCTCCCGTTTATCGAGCAGAACAATTTGTACGACTCGGCCCAACCAAACCTCAAGAATTGGTCTTGGATTCGTAGTAATGTGATGGAAAGGCCGCTGGAGGTCTACCTGTGTCCTTCATCGCCAGGCGCTCCCACGTCAGCGACGATTGGTTGGGGCGGTCCCGGCACGAACTACGCGTGGTCCACCGGCAGCTCGGTCGAAACCGTGTGGGCCGGCGATCGATTCAACGGCATGATCGCCTACTCGGTTCATCGCAATATGGCGTCAGTGACGGACGGATTGTCCAATACTCTATTGGCCTCCGAGGTTCTCTCCGGCACCGGCCAATCTGGTTCATCCGGTCGATATCCGTATGACATCTTCTATACCAATAACGGCCTGTTCACTTCCGTGGCGAACCGCGATTTTCCGACCCAGGCCGAGCTGGACGCCATCGGTAGCGCGGCCAAGAACAGCCCGTCCGGATTCCGCGCCAATAATGGCACGTTGTGGGCTTGGTATGCCGCGGGGCAGTCGACCGTGACGACCGCCGCCACGCCGAACTGGCAGTGGCCGAGCGCCGGTGGCGATTGTTGTCCGGGTGGCGCTCACGATTGGGGATATGGCATCATCCCGCCACGCAGTATGCATCCAGGCGGCGTGAACGCGTTGCTGGGCGATGGTTCGGTGCGATTTGTAACCAGTACCGTCAATTTGCTCACCTTCCAACGGCTTGGCAATCGACAAGATGGCCAACCGCTGGGCGACCTATAAGATCATCGAAAGAGGCACAACCTTATGTTACGCATGATTGGGGCGATTTTGATGCTGACGATTGCCGTTAGCGCGCTTGGCTGCGGTTCGCCAGTCAACGAGGAAACGATCGAAGTCAAAGCTTCGAACGATCCGTTGCACGAGCCGCGTTCGATTCTGCAACGTTATGCGGAAGGCCAACCGATGGGCAGCGAAGCCAGCACGTTTCCTGACATGGTAGCGCGCGTGGAAAAAGTCGATCCAACTCGCGCCGCCGTGTTGCGCGACGGACTGGCGGAGATCGAAGCCGCCGCGCCGCCCGCTCGCGCCGGAAAAGCCAAGGAGCTGCTGGAGAAGCTCCAACCATCGATGCAGTAGATTGGCTGAGCCAGCCGGAAGCATCGGCCTGGCAGTCTACTAGTTAGCACGTGAAACGCCCGGTGGCCAACTCGTTTGGCATCGGGCGTTTTTATTGGCATCACGCAACATGCCGTTCTCACGCAAGCGATCGGCGAGCGACGCCACGTCGCTGCTCTCCGATATGACGGAAGCCAACCGACGGTACTCACCACATGCGTGCCACATACCGAGTCGTCGCAACACACAAACGCCGCCACTATAAACTTCGATCAGCAATCCATGCTGCGGCAATTGTTCGTCGAGTTGACGACGCAGGGCCTTTTCCAAATGGGCCGACGATGGAAGCTGAGCTAGAGCCATTCGAGGCGATCCTCCAATTTCACGACTAGAATCGCGAAACGGACGCCCAGGAGTACAAGTACTCGCCAAAATCGAAATTATCGACCTTTTGGTCAGAATGTCTGGCTCAGTCAAAGGCAACTGGTCACGGCGTCGTGGGTTCATCGCTGGATTGCGATTCCTCCAGCATTTTGTCGGTGCTTGTGGAATCCACGGCCCGGCAACTATCGACAAGCTGATCGCGAATTGAGTACAGCTCGTCTTGCCATTCCGCC
>JAGQPD010000604.1 GCA_020426865.1 Planctomycetales bacterium | reverse complement strand
AGGTCCTTGATTACCGGAATAGCCGGAAAAAACGTCGATGCTTCCGGTATAGCGACCTGAATCTCGAACCAATTGACTGTTCAAGGCATTGGCGTTGACCGAGATCACCGGCCCGTCATTACCGACAAACATATTGCCGACGATTACGGGCTGAGCACCTCGCACGAAGATCGTTGCGTCGGCATTGCTACCCCGTCCGAATCGATCTTCCGGTGCCAAGCCCCCAACACCAACCGCATTGTTTTCGAACAGTGAATTGGTGACTCGAGCTTCTGCTTGATGAATCTCAATGGCGTTCAAGCCGGCAAAATTACCTTGCAGACCGACAAGACCTCCGCCGAACGCGACCACGGCATGGTCGACACTCAGCTGTGACACATGGCCAGCCACGATGCCCCCCCAGTCCCCAGCGTTCGGCGACGTTTGGCTGGCATCGTTATTGGTATCAAACGTGCCACCCGCTCCAAATCGATCGTCATTGACGGAAGTAAAGACGATCGGACGATCCGCCGTCCCCTCTGCCAGCAACGTGGCGCTGATGCCGACATCAATAAAGCCGTCCTGCAACTTCACGACAACGCCTGGATCGATCACGAGGCTTGCATCCAACCGGGCGTCAAATATGTTTTGCGTCGCGGTCTCAATCGCACCACCAGGTGTCCCCTTAATGAGCAATTGGCTGGCCACGATGTGTGGAATATCGATATCGTCCCACCGTCCGCTCACGGTCATCGGTTGTGTATTCTGACCGGCTAGAGTCGATATCCGCACGAAGAGCGCATTGAGCGAGTTCCCCATTAGGATATTTCCGTGAATCTCGGGCCCGATACGATCGTAGTCAGACGTGAATCGTACTGTCTGGAATTGCGGCGAATGGAAATTCGTTTCCCAAAAACTGTTTGGATTGGCCGATATGGCCGCGTCAGCACTCTGGGAGATTTCATTAAAGGTGATCGTCGGACGAGCATCGGTCAAGTGAATCGGCGTGATCACGCGGGAAACCGACTCCACGACCACATTCCCGCCACCGTATCGCATGTCGGCGTGATTCACGTAATTCAAGAAGATCCCGTCATCTTCATAAACAGTTCGGCCCGACGCACGATCCTGATCGGCACGGAAGATGATCCCACCCCAGTCACCCTGGTCTGGCGTAGTCACGGACGTGCTAGTGTCCGCACCGATTGACTCGTCGTCACGCGACGTGAAGTAGACGTTCCGAGACGGTGTCCCTAACACCTGCAAAGTTGCTCCACTGCGGTCTAACGTCGGCGACGAACTGCCCACGGTAATTACGCTGCGGCCCATCTTAAACACAGCACCTGCGTCAATCATTAATGCCACGTCACGTGGCACGCTCAATGTTACCCCGTCGGGCAGCGCGGAACCAAAGGAAGTAAATCCGATCTGGTAAGCAAGGTTGTCACCTACCGTGTCGATGTTCCCATCGGCCCCCCCATTGCCAACTACGCGGACAACGTCCCCCGGCCCTGCATTCTGTATCGCCGTTGCCAGATTTCGATAAGGCGCCGCCAACGTCCCGGTACTGGCGCCAGTAAACGCCTTGTCGACGTAGACCGTGTCAGACGATGATGCAGCTCGGAACCAATAATTGTAGACGCCACCAGCAATACCATCGGCGTCACCGTCCAACAACACACCAGTTGAATCAACGATCGACCGATTTACGCTCGGACGAAAATCCAAACGTAATTGATAGGCTCCCTGACTCGTACCCCCAAATCCACTGTTCGCAATGTTCGGGTCGTAGTCGTCGTTACCCGAAGCTGAGACAGCAACATAGTAAACACCTGGTTGGAGGTTCAACTGGATCCGAGAATCTTCGCTGAAGTAATCGTCATTCTGGGCAATCAGTGTTCGCGACCCCGTTGTCGTCTCACGGTACAGTCGGACGTAGGTGTCCAATGAACTGCTGTTGGCCAAGCGTTCGGCGAATGTCTCGGCCGTAAATAGTCCGCTTTCATTGACCACAAACCGGTACATGTCAATGTCGACACTCTCAGGCCGGTGGAGATATTGGCCGTGAACAATATCGTTGTCACCCGGAAATACCGGCTCCGCTGCCGGGGACGGATTCTCAAACGTGTCAAAGAAAAAGCTGGGGTTCGACCCCATGATTGTACCCGGGGGCAAATCAAATGTCTCACCAAGCCCCAACAGGTGGCCGATCTGACGCATTGCCTCCTGGAACCAGTTCTGCCCAAAGGCGTCTTCCCAAGTCTCCGCTGCATCTAAAATCGCCGTAGGACCGATTCCGGGTGACTCACCCGCTAACGCTGCTAAACCGAACGGTCCCACCGCAACTGTCGGATCAATCGCTCGCATATCCCCCGTGACAATCGTAAATCCATCCGTCGCCGTCTCGGTGAACTGCACCCCCAGGTAATATCCATACAGCTCGAAGATCGATCGCGCAAGTGCCTTCTGCCGCTCCGTTATCAGATTCAATAGGGTATTACCGAGAGGATCAACTCCATACTCTGCCTGAAAATTATAACTAAGCTCGGTGATGCCCGTGATCGGATCGGCGCCATCATCTGCTACGTGCCGCTGCGAGTCCACAGACACGTCGCGATGCCCCGGATCCTGATTGGAACCCGGCATCACTACCGCCAATGAGACCGGGTCAATCGTCGAGCCAATAATGCGACTCTGCCCATCCAACGTTCCGGCAATCGCACTGGCAGTGCTAAACGTACTGCCCGGCTCGTTCCCCACATTCACGACCAAGGGGGCGCTAGGTGCCGCCTCATCCGTACCGATCCGCAAACGATATGTTCCTGCCCCTGACGACAGCGACTCAATGTTGCTCGCGAATCGCAACACCGCCGAATCGGTCGCCGCGTTGTAACTGACCGACACCGGACGATGTATCACATCGTCCGTGTTGGTCACCGTGTCATTGGTAAAAATCAACTCGTAAAATGCCGGGTTTTGTGCCGTATTCGTGTCCAAATCGTCATTGTTGAAGTAGACAATAATCTGATCTCGTGCCTGCTGCAAAGCACCCGTCGCCGCATTGCGCGTGATCGGTTGCGGCACCACGGCCACCACCTGCGCCCCCAAATCCAACTCAAATCGCGTCGTTGTATTCACGCCGTCGTTGTA
>JAGQPD010000603.1 GCA_020426865.1 Planctomycetales bacterium | reverse complement strand
CCCGCGTCGCACCGGAACACAAGCAGGCGATTGCGCAAGCTTTGCAGGTCAATGGTTATGTGGTCTTGATGACCGGCGACGGCGTCAATGACGCACCGGCCTTGAAGGTGGCTGACGTCGGGATCGCGATGGGGGCTTCTGGGACGGACGTCGCCAGGGAAGCTGCGGACATCGTGTTGCTGGACGACCATTTTGCGTCGATCGTCTTGGGAGTGGAAGAGGGGCGAACGGTATTTGCGAACATGCAAAAGTTTACGACGTATGTGTTGACGAGCAATGTGCCTGAAATTGTGCCGTTCCTGGCATTCATTGTGTTGCCTGTGCCGTTGGCGTTGACGGTGATTCAGATTCTGTGCATTGATTTGGGAACGGACATACTGCCGGCGATTGGGTTGGGCCAAGAGCCGCCGGAGCCGGAGGTCATGCGGCAGCGGCCGCGAGCGCGCGGCGAGCATTTGTTGACGCGGCGACTAATGTTGGTTGCCTATTTGTTTCTGGGGGTGATTCAGGCAGCGTATGCGATGTTCATGTTTGGTTTAGTTCTCGTGTGGGGCGGCTGGCGTTGGGGGACGGAATTGAGTGAACGCAGCCCGCTCTACTTATCGGCAACGGGGATCACGTTATCGACCATTGTGTTGATGCAGATCGGCAACGTTGTTGGGCGAAGATCGATCCGCGGATCGGGGATCGATCGCGGGCTGATTGGCAACGGGATAATATGCCTGGGAATTGTCGTTGAGGTTGTGATGTCGTGGGCGATCCTGTATTTCCCGCCACTGCAGCGGGTGTTAGGTACGGGGCCGGTGCCGATTTGGGTCTACGTGTTGGCTTGGTTGGGGGTCCCCTTGATCTTTGGCATCGATTTCATGCGGAAGGGGAAGCGGGATTTGAGGGCGGATCACTGTTTTAGTGAGTCCTCACCAAAGCAGTGAAACCAGGTAATTCTGCGAGGAAACACGCCTTTTTCCCCCTTTTTGCCAGATCGCCTCACTGAAATGGTGAATCCAGTCTGGGTGGCAAAATTCGCTTCAGATTTTTTTCTCAAGTCGTAAGGCGTTGTCTTGCAAGGGTTTGTGGCAGCTCGGCTTTTTTTCTGCGCGAACTGGCATGGTGCTTGCTTTACTACCATGCCGTGATGCGACGCGAGTTGGTCACACGCGAGTGATGCCTGCGAAGCGGTGAGGCGGCGAGTGTATGACAGGTCGCTGGATCTGATTCGGAGTGGCGACGGAGGCTGTCGCGGGCATCGTAGTGAGCGAGTTGCGTTGTTGGGATGAGTGGCTCTGGTTTATTGGCAGGGGCGCGACGAATGAGAGGTTTGGGACAGACAGCGAGACAATGAATGCTGTAGCTAGCGGACGAGAGGTTTCGTTGGTGCGGCGTAGCGATAGCGGAAAGTTGGTGCCGGCAGCGGAGGCTGGATGTGTACTGCGACACATGGTGGGTTGGTTTCAGGGATGGTCGAGCTCGGCGGATAGCGTGCTGGCGGAAGTAGTTGGAACGCGGTGTCGGGTGACGAGAATGTGAGATTGCGGAGTAGATGGTAACGCTGCCTTGTGGGCGGGGTTGCGTCAGTCGGCTCCTTTGAAGGTTCCTAATGACTTGGTGGATAAGACCATGGCCACGGTACAGACACAAGTGGTTCCGGCAGTGGATGCCGAATTATCGCTGCGGACGCCGCAGCAGCGACTGACGAATGCCGTCAGTTGTTTGGTGGCGTCAACAGATGCGAGGCGGCGGAAGACACTTTCGCGGGGCGCCGGACGGGCAGGTTGGAAGTGCGTTGATTGTGCCTCTGCGGAGGCATTTGCCGAAGCGATGCGGCAGCGGTTTCAGTTGGCACTGATGGATATCGTCGGGCCGCAGTCGCAGTCGTTTCGCGAGATTGGCAAGCAGTTGGCGAGGGAAACAAACACATTGATTGTTGTATGCGGCGATGAATCGCAGCCAACGGACGAAATCTGGGCTCGGGGATTGGGTGCGTGGTTGTATCTGCCTGGATTGGGCACGATTGACGATTTGGCTCAGTTGTGTCACGAGGCCCGCATGGTGGTTGACAAGACATATGCCGAAGCCATTCGGATGTTCGTTCAGAACGACCGAAGCTCGGTTTAGCGAATCAGGATGTTCGAGAGGTTCCTTAATCACAAGGGGTTAGAAGATGAATGCAGCAGTTAACAAGTTTTTGGACGGCGAAATCAATTACGAGACGGAGTTGTTTGGCACGCGTCGGACGGCGGCCGGTGGCAAAGCGAAGAGTTCTCGGCCGACACACGGACGAACTCGTGGGCGGGCTCCGCAGAAGTTCAATGGCATCCATCGCCGCCGCCAGAAGAAGGTGAATTGGTAACCGAGACGAACGAAACAGAGCGAGAAATCCCATGTCCTACCGTTCAGATTCACGTCGAACACATAGCAGAGCACAACGACCAGCGAGGTGGCGGTCACGAGGGCCGGTGCGAACAGCACCGCAACCGTCCCACGGCGGCCACAGAGACCGATCGCCGGTGCGAAAGTCGCTTACGTTGCGGTAAGGGAGAGGGCTGACGCGGAGTACGACGCCGCGTCGGGCCGGGGGTAATACAGATGACACGAGAGTGTCGAGTGACAACGGTCGGGAACGCAAAGCACAGAGGCAGAAGTTTCAACCGGTAATCGGACTAACAAATGAGTTTATGGATGGCCCCGCAGGGGCTGAGACACAAGGAGATTTAGGATGAAGAAGATTAATTTCTTGGCAGGGTTGTGCGTTTTGGTGGCTACGTTGGCAGTGGCAGGCCATGTCCGCGGTGCGGATATTGCGACGAGCGTCATCGATTTCGAGTCAGGGACGGTCAACAACGGCGAGGCTCGCGCTGAGAACTTGTTCGTCAGCGAGATCACGACACCGGACAACGTGGTCAGCTTTGGGTTGGATGGCATTGATGTGGTGCCCGTGCTGGCACTCTCCAACAGTGGAGTGCAGGCGGCATTCAACGTCAAACCTTCGGGGCCGGA
>JAGQPD010000602.1 GCA_020426865.1 Planctomycetales bacterium | reverse complement strand
CCCGGAGTGCGAGTTTTTCAGAAACAAGAGGAGTTGTGCGATGCGCTGGAATTCATGCCGATTACCGTTGATCGTTCATTCGATTATCTTGACGGGGCTGTCCGCAAGCTTGCTGACATTAGTTCACGATGACGCGTTCGCGGAGATCCAAACCAAGGAGATTGCCTACAAGCACGGCGAGCTGGAATGTCGTGGTTTTCTGGCGTGGGACGACTCGGTGCAAGGATTGCGTCCGGGGGTGTTGGTCTTGCATGAATGGTGGGGATTGAACGATTATGCCCGTCAGCGAACCGAACAGTTGGCCGGGCTTGGATACGTTGCCTTTGCCGCAGACATCTATGGCGGCGGCAAGACGTTTGACCATCCTCAGGACGCTGGCAAAATGGCGGGAGAAGTCCGGGCCAACGTCCAGGACTGGCGGCGTCGCGCGGAAGCGGCACTGCGTGTTTTAACGTCGCAGTCGCAGTGTGACAAGCAACCTGTGGCGGCGGTCGGCTATTGTTTCGGCGGCGCGACCGCGCTACAACTCGCCTATACGGGTGCCGACCTGAAGGCCGTCGCCACATTCCACGCTGCTCTCCCACCAGCGACGGAGGCCGAAGCTAAATCGATCAAGGCAGAGCTATTAGTTTGCCATGGTGCCGACGACACATTTGTTGGTCAAGATGCCGTGAAGGCGTTTAAGGACGGAATTGCGAAAGGCCCTTCGCAACTGACATTCATCGCCTATCCCGGAGCCAAGCACAGTTTTACTGTACCGACGGCGGACAGTGTGGGCATCCCGGGAATTGCCTATAACAAGGCGGCCGATGAACAGTCGTGGGCGGAAATGAAGTCGCTCTTTCAACGTCGTCTTCGGACATCATCGCCATGACGAGCGTGGCCTGTCTTGCTGCGCTAGTGGGTAGTTACGTTGGCGATTCATTCCGAGAGAGGCAGCGATGAGATTGTACCGGTGCGGAATTTGTATCGTGTTCGCCACGGTTGCGGCGAATCTTTGCTCCATGCGAGAGGTGGCGGCACAGGATGGCAACCCTTCTCCGTGGATTGTCAAGCAGGTCGAAGTGTACCGCGAGATGTTTGACGTACGGATTTCTCGCTCCCCCGTATAAGATGTGCGCCAGGTTATCGCACGACGACGGTGACACATGGAGTGACGAAATTGTTTTGCGGAGTGACGGCGGCGGACGGGACTTGGGGTACCCCCGCAGCCTACAATGTGCCAACGGAAATATTGTGACGACCTACTACATTTGGGATCGGCAGTTGGGACCTGAGCGATACATTGCCGCGACGATTTGGGATCCGCAACGTGTTCGAGCCGCAAAATCCCCCGACTGTCCCAGCCGTAACGAGCAACACACAAAGAAAACCCACTCACGACCGAAGATTCCATCGATGTTTCTTAACCGATTGACGCAGAGGACACTGACCTTGATGCATTCACAAGTCGCACAAACATTGCTATGTGTTTTTACGTTCACATTGATCACGCCGCCCTGCAGCCCTGTGCGCGGCGATGACATTGTGATCGATACCAGTCTGAATATCGAGACGAACCGTCTGTTTGGTGCGGAGCACCCCGGCATTTACAAGCATCCTGCGTCGATAACGGAGTTGGCAGACGGTGACTTATACATGGCATACTATGGCGGAGCTGGTGAATACAGCAAGGACACGGCGGTATACGGTTCGCGGCGCGAGGGGGGACGAACGTGGTCGCCACCGGTGGTGATAGCAGACACGCCCTATGAGGCGGAGGGAAATCCGGTAGTGTGGCAGGCCCCGGATGGTGTTGTGTGGCTATTCTATGTGAATCTTGCAGGAAAGACCTGGTCGGACGCGCGCGTCAAGGCCAAGATTTCTCGCGATGGAGCGGTGACGTGGTCCGATTCGTTCATGATCAGTGACGAGCGAGGAAGTATGGTGCGTGGCAAGCCGATTGTGTTGCAGGATGGCGATTATCTGCTGCCCATGTATCACGAAACCGGTGACGATCGCGAAATGACTGCCGACGATACAGCGAGTTACTTTTTGAGATATCACCCCGCGACGGGTCAGTGGAGTGAATCGAGTCGGATCCGATCAGCGAATGGAAATCTACAGCCACAGGTTGTCCAGTGGACCGACAAGGATCTGGTATGTTACATGCGGCGGGGAGGTGGCTTTGGGCCGTCGACAAGTGGCTACGTCCTGCGCGCCGATTCGCACGATGGCGGCCGCACTTGGACCGACGCCGTGAATACGGATCTTAAGAATCCCAATTCGGCGATCGATGTCGAACGACTCGCGAACGGCCATCTCGCGATCGTCTACAACGACCACATGTATAATCGCACACCGCTGACGGTGGCGATCTCGACAGACCGGGGCAAGACGTTTGCCTTTCGCCGTGATATCGGTGGTGGCGACAACACGTTCGCGTATCCGTATATGATCCAGACACGTGACGGCAAGATTCTTGTGCTATACACCACCAACAATCGTTCAACGATCATGTTGGCGGAATTTGTCGAAGACGCGATCACGAAATATGTTCATGAGTGACCGGCGGATCAACATTCTACGCCACGCCAGTGCTCATGTTGTGATGGAGGTTCGATGGAACAAGCTTTCTCATCATTGTGGCCGTGGGCGCTAGCGCTGGCCGCCGTCATTGTGCCCAATGCGACGCCGGCTTGCGGCGATACGCTGGATCTGATTAAACAGCGAGGCACTCTGATCTGGGGAGCCGACGCCGAAGGGGGCGGCCCATTCGTCTATCCGCGTGACGATGACCCTACGGAGTATCAAGGCTTCGAGGTGGAGATCGCGGGCATTCTTGCGGAAAAACTGGGTGTCAGGGCATCCTTCAAGCAGGGGCAATGGGACAAGCTGCCGGACCTCCTGAAGCGGGGCGATGTCGATATCGTCCTGAACGGGTACGAGTGGACGCCGATCTGGGCGGAACGTTACGGCACGACCATCCCCTACTATGTCTACCAGTTGCAAATGATGGTGCGGGCCAATGACGATCGGTTTCAATCGATTGCGGATTTAGGCAACGTCACCGGCGGTCGCCCCAAAATCGCCGTGCTTGGCGGTTCGGCGGCTCAAACCTATCTGAAAAACACCTTCAAAGAACAGGTTGATCTGTTCGTTTTCGAAGGGAACGTGAATGCGATGCGCGCCGTCGAGTTAAACATCAATGGTGTCGATGCGACGCTCCAGGATCTGCCGATCGTGACCTATTATGAACAGCGATTTCCGGCTCTGAGACGATTGGATGAACCGGTCGCTCCCGGATACTATGTGGCGCTCACCCGCCTGGAAGACACCCGCCTGCTACAAAGATTGAATTCGGCTTTTTTGGAGTCGTTGCAAGATGGTGCGATCCCTGCCGTGCTGGAAAAATATCGATTGTGGAATGCCATGCAGGTACAACGTGGCCTGCTAACGAACGAACAGGGTAGTTTTCGTCGCGACCTTGACGTGTCACCATCCGTTGACGATTCTTCGTTGAGCCAGAAGGAACCTCGCGCTGTCATGTTGTTGCGTCGGATTCCGCTGTTGCTTCAGGGAGCGGTCGTGACCGTGTTCCTTTCAGTGATCTCGATGCCGCTGGCCGTCGCTACCGGTCTGTCCATCGCCGTCGGTAGACTGTACGGCCCGGCTTGGTTGCGCAGGGTTTTAGGGACATACGTGGAAGTCGTACGCGGCACACCCCTGGTACTGCAGTTATATGTCATTTTTTTCCTGCTGCCCGAATTGGGCCTGTCGTTTCCACCACTTGTGGCCGCCATCCTGGGTTTGTCGCTGAATTACTCGGCCTACGAGGCGGAAATCTATCGAGCGGGTTTGCAGGCCATACCTCGTGGGCAGATGGAGGCGGCGCTATCGCTGGGAATGTCAAAAAGTCTTGCACTGCGACGGATCATTGTTCCCCAAGCGTTTCGATTGGTGATCCCGCCGGTCATGAACGACTTTATCGCCTTGTTTAAGGATACCGCTGTCTGTTCTGTCATTACCATCGAGGAATTGAGCAAACGGTATTACATTCATGCTCAAAGTGCCGATGCTGTTGTCGAACTCGGGATCGTTACAGCGCTGCTCTACATGGCGATGAGCTACCCATTGGCCCTAATCGTCAGTCGCATGGAACGAAGGCTCGCAGAAGGTGCGAAACATTGATCGAACTGGAAGATATTCACAAGAGCTACGGCGAAACCGAAGTGCTCAAGGGCGTGACGATGAATGTGCGGCGCGGCGAAGTCTGCGTTTTGCTGGGCCCGTCGGGGGGTGGTAAGAGTACCCTTTTGCGGACCATCAATGGACTGGAGTCCTTCGATCGAGGGCGAATCAAGATCGACGACTTACAGTTGACGCCAACCGCGACATCCGACGAAGACCTCTCAAACATCCGACGGCGCGTCGGAATGGTCTTCCAACAATTCAATCTGTTTCCGCATTTGACCGTTTTGGGAAATGTTATCGAAGCCCCGTGCCGCGTACTGAAAATCGATCACGGACAGGCAGTAGCGGAAGCTCACGAACTGTTGCGGCGCGTCGGCATGGACCATAAGTCACACGCACGGCCGCAGACTCTGTCCGGCGGTCAGCAGCAACGCGTGGCCATCGCGCGGGCACTGGCGATGAAACCCGAAGCGATTCTGTTCGACGAACCAACCAGTGCCCTGGACCCGGTGATGACTGCCGAAGTTACGGGCGTGATGGCCGATTTGGCCCGGGATGGACAGACCATGATCGTCGTGACCCATTCGCTGGGATTTGCCAGCAGCGTCGCACATACGGTCCACGTGATGGCAGCCGGTGCGATTGCCGAATCAGGGTCGCCGGAACAGATTTTTGAGTTTCCGGTTCAGGAGGTGACGCGAGCCTTCTTGGCACGGACTTAGCGAGGCTCGGTTGGGTCAGTGCGTCCGGGTTTCGTGATGCGCAACAAAAAAGGCATCCAGTTATTGGATGCCTTTTCCTTGGAATTCGGTCTCTGATGATCGGTCGCTTGACGCCTCAGTCGATGCGCGATTACTCACGCGGACGCACGGCACCGGTTAGCCCCGAATAATCGCAACGATCTTGTTCGTGCCAGAGGGGCAAGCCGCGTTCGACGCGTAGTCGCAACATTTCGATCTTGTCCTCGGAACCGGCGGGCGCGTCGGTAGGAGCGAAATCGTCACCGGCGGACGGGACGAAATCTTCGTCATGACCATACTTCAGAATCGCCTCAAAAACGTTCCGTACCTTCGGATTCTGCATCTTTCCTCAATAACCTCCCAAATTAATTAAAAAATCCGGCCGGAGAA
>JAGQPD010000601.1 GCA_020426865.1 Planctomycetales bacterium | reverse complement strand
CCTGCCGGATCCACCAGGTGGCATACGTGCAGAACTTGAAGCCGCGTCGGTATTCGAACTTTTCAACGGCGCGCATCAGTCCGGCATTTCCTTCCTGGATCAGATCGAGCATGCTCAGGCCACGATTGCGATATTTCTTGGCGACCGAGACGACCAGTCGGAGATTGCGTTCGGACAGTTCGCGTTTGGCTTGTCGGTAGTCTTCCAGCAGGCGGTGCAAGCGGCGGACGCGATTGGCGAGCCCGCGTCGAGTTTGTTGAGTGCGCCGGAGCAGTCGCTCGTATTCGCTAATGGCCTCGGGATTTCCGTCGCTGCGGCGGCTTCCGTTGTGGACGTTGAATACTTCGCGATGCAGTTCGCAGACACGCTGTTCCATCTCCACGACGCGATCGAACATGGGCATTAGGGTTTCAATACGCAGACCCAGTTCTTCGACCAGTTGTACGCCGCGCCGCCGACTGCGAACCAGATCTTTCCAGGCTCGCACGCGGACGTCGTGTGGTAACGACTTGTCGGCAGCCATCTCGTAGAGTTGACGCGTGCGAGGTAGCAATGCGTCAAGCGTGGCGAGGTTATGGGGCAGTCGCCCGAGGATTTGGTGTTTTTCCAGCCGTTCGGTTACCGCGACTTGCACCATCCGATCGAACGGTGCCTCGCCACGATCGACTTGTTCCAGGATCTGCACGCATTCGCGCAGTACGACGCCAATCGACAGGAGCCCGCGACGGAAGCGGTCGCGAGCCGATTCGATTCGCATGGCCACAGAAATCTCTTCGCGTCGTGTCAGCAGGGGCTGGGCGCTGATCTGAGTCAAATAGAGTTTGATCGGGTCGTCGGTGTCGTTGGTCGCGCGCGCTTCGGTCGCCAATTCGTCGGCCGCGCTTTCACCATATGCACCTTCTTCGTCGCGATCGTCGTCGTCCTCCAACTCGTTGTCCGTATATTCTCCATCGTCCTCAAATTCCGAATCAAGCTCCGTCACGACCTCGTCGCGCTCGGGCCGTGCGTTTGTCGAGGAATTCAAGTCACCCCGCGCAGGTACCGAGACCACCTCCGGTGACTTTCCGCTGCGAGCGCGCGCCGAGCGCGATAGCGTCGACGTCGCGGCATTGGAACTGGTCAGGGAGTTTGCGGGATCATCAGACACGTCGTAACTTTCGTGAATCATCTTCTCTTACCGTACTGTTGGAATTCCATGTCATCGGCTCGGCGCAGTCGTATCGGCCTTCGCTCGGCCTGACAGCTTGTCTATCTACCAGCGGATGGATATACCCTTGAGCCAAACCTGCACCGGTTGCGGAGCAGGTTGTCTGTGGTTGATCACCCGTTCGGAAAAAATCCGTGCCTAACCACTCGCGTCAAGCGGCGCGAGATCATCTACCGTGCTTGCGTGCTCTCTCTCGTTCCCTGGCGGCGCTCGGTCACAAACCGAGACAGGTGGGCGTCATTATGCCAATCCGTGTAGCTCAATAGGTGGCCGCCGTTATGGGATGTTCCATTCTACGCGCAAATATTGGCTAAGGCCACTAACTTTCCCGGCGAATGGCGACTTTTTTTCGCCTTCAGTGGCCCCGTTTTGAGAACAGCCCCATTGATCCTCGAAGCTTGCGTCGTTGGCGCACGTGTGCGATATCGGCAGCCACTCCCTGTTCGCTACCAACGCCGTAAGTGCACCATTTTGCCCAATCATCGCTTACTGTCCAAGGGGGCAGGGCCCACTATCCCGTTCCCAGACAAAATCCGAAACTGTTACCGCACTCCGTTTGCCCACCCCTTCTCTTCGGCCTTATAATGTCCGTTCGTTCCCCGCCACAACGACGGGATTACTCGCCATTGTTTTTTCTGCACGCCAATGAAACCTAGGAGCGTTCCTACGATGAGTCCTCACGCTATCGACCGCCGTTGCTTTCTAAAGACCTCCAGCGCCGCTGCAGCCGGCCTCACCCTCGCCGCGTCCGGCCTGACAACAGCCCGTGCCGAAGATGCGCAACAATTATTTCAAATTTCCTTGGCCGAATGGTCGCTCCATCGGACGCTCTTCGATGGCAAACTCGATCATCTCGACTTCGCCAAAACTGCCAAGGAAGATTTTGGTATCTCCGCCGTCGAATATGTCAACCAATTCTTCAAAGACAAAGGACGCGACACGAACTACCTCAACGAAATGAAAAAACGGGCCGAAGATCACGGTGTCAAAAACCTCCTCATCATGATCGATGGCGAAGGACGGCTCGGAGATCCCGACGACGGCAAACGCAAGGAAGCGGTTGAAAACCACCACCAATGGGTGGAGGCCGCCAAGTTGCTCGGTTGCCATAGTATTCGCGTCAATGCCGCCTCCGAGGGGACCTACGACGAACAAGTGCAACGGGCCGCCGATGGCCTCCGTCAACTCAGCCAGTTCGCCAAACCGTACGGGCTAAA
>JAGQPD010000600.1 GCA_020426865.1 Planctomycetales bacterium | reverse complement strand
ATTCCGGCATGCGGAGCATGCCCTAGGCTCGCTGTAAGCGAGGAAAACCTTGCCGGTTATCGCGGTTAATCTGACGGAAAAAGCGGCATGGTCGGCATATCCGGTAAATTCGTTACAAGGCATCTTCCGATCTCATAGGTATAACTTGATTCACCAATTGCCTGGAACCATGTCGGTGGAGATCGGATGCCATGAGTGTCGTGCGTTGGATTGGGGTGTGGGTCGCGTTGGTCGCGGCCTTGGGGGGAATCTCGGATGCGTGGGGTGACGAACCGGTTGAGTACACCATCGCCGATGCGCCTCGGTACGATTATTACCGCGATGCTGATTGGTCGGTCATCGATCGGCTGCCCAATATGATTGGCGACTATTTCGGTGGGACGGGGATTGGGTTTCAAGGAACGGCCACCATCGACCGGCTATTCGTGGTGGCGAACGATTTGGATTCGCCCAATCCGTTGCCGGGCGGCGGGACGGTGTTAATGATTACGGAACCGGGACCGGTCGGCGTGTTCTCGTCCACGGTCGGCTCCGTTCAGGATATTCAACAACTGCTGCGAACCGCTGCTCCCTTGCCCGCGGCCACTCAAGTCGGCACGATCGCCGACAACGCCACGGTAACCACGGCGATCAATGTGGGGCAGATTCAAGCGCTAGTGACTGGTACGCCGGAAGCCTTTGACGTCATTCCCGTCGCCGCGCCGCCCGGAACTTATCAGGCCGTAGTCGACCAAGGCTTTCAGGCTCGCAACACTTTGGCGGGAACGACTCAGTTCAACGCGTCCAATTCAGGAGCCATACTGCAAGGCGGCGCGGATACGTTCAACGGCGGCGAGGATTTGGATGCCTTCTACTTTTACGACTATCAAGTCGCCGTGAACGTCGTGTCACCCGCCGCGGGAACGGGCGGCTTGGGCCGATCCAAATTTGCCGAAGGCGGCAGCCTCGTGCCGCGCGATCGTGTGATGTTCGACTATGGGAACTATGGCAATGTGATAACCTCCGGCGGCGTTCGGCTGAATCGCTTTGTGCCCGGATTCGAGAAGACTTTTCTGGGAGGAATGGCTTCGGTGGAAGCACGATTTCCGTTCGCCGCCAATGTGGCCACGGATATCATGACCACGGGCATGGGAGCGACCAATCAAGGCGACGCGGCCTTCGGCGATATTGGCATCTATGGCAAGGTGTTGGTGTTATACCGGCCGACGCATCTCATCACAGCCGGCCTGGGAGTGATCGTGCCCACGGCCGAAGCGACCTCGGTGACTTTGACCAATGGAATGCCGCTGCTGCGAGTTGACAATGACGCCGTCTACCTGCAACCGTTCGTTGCCTGCGCCTGGACACCGAACGACCGTTTTTTTGCTCAGAGCGTCTTGCAACTCGACTTGGCGGCGAACGGCAACCGCGTCTCGGTAAACACCGACGGCACGGGATTGACCCAAGCCGGCCGGTTGACCGATGCCAATCATCTGTTTTGGGACGTGGCCTTCGGATATTGGCTATATCAAGACAACCGCCGCGGCGCGACCGGGATCACAGGCGTGGCCCCGGTTGTCGAGTTTCACTATACGGAAGCCATCACCGACGCGGACCGAGTGACGGCGGGACCATTCCAGGTGGGCAACTTCGCCGGCGACCTACATATGTTAAACATTGTGGCTGGATTGCAGACCACGTTCGGTGCGGGCCACAATCTGTCGGTCGCCTACACCGGCCCACTCACTGGCGACGCCAATCGCCAAGTCGATGCCGGCTTGAGGCTATTCTACAGCCGGCAGTTCGGAGCGAACTAGGAATGGCCGCCACTATTTCGCCTTTCTCGTCCAGGGAAAACGTAATGGCGGATTCCATAGCCGTTGCGAATCCCTCCTGGCGTCTACTCGGGCGTTGGAATTAGCCCCGGCAGTACGGCGCGTGTCGGCTGACGTGGGGTAATATCGTGGACCAGTAGCCCACATTGGCCCACGAAAAATGTATGAAAGTCGTCGACGACCAAGTTGTGGACCAGCGGCGGGTTGGGGAGCGTTTCCCTTTGCTCGACAACACTGGTGCCCGCATAGCGTTGTAACGACATGCCGGGAAACGCGTCGCGCGCCACCTCCCAGCCCCGGCCAGCGATCCATACGACATGAGACTCTGTCAGGTTCACCTGATCGCCGTCCACGGTCAAGCGAATCAGTCCTGGGGCGGCGCTGGGCGCTTGCGTTGTGAGTCGCACGACGCGGTAAGCCAGTTCGCCCGTGTCGGGGTCTTGCGAGAGCACTCGGTCGCCTACTTGGACGGACTCGATCGCCTGCCGTCCGCCTTCGGTCCACACGAGAGTGCCAGGGACAAAGCAAGAACCTGGGCGTCGATAAGGCGCGATCACCCTGGAACGCCCTCTGCCCCCAACTGAACTGTGAGCACGACTGGGAACGGCGCCTCGTTCCACATCATAGTTATCGAAATAGCTAGTTACGGATCGTTCGTAGCTGGTAAGAACGGGCTTGGTGACGGCCATCGCGTTTTGGTGTTTCCACCACTCCCACCACGC
>JAGQPD010000599.1 GCA_020426865.1 Planctomycetales bacterium | reverse complement strand
AAGACAATCCCAACAACCCTCGGCAATTGGGAAACGGCTACGCGATGCTGGCGGCCTGCGAGCTGCGTCGCGAACACGCGCCGCTTGATTTGCAGATTTTCAATCGCGGCATTAGCGGTAATCGCGTACCGAATCTCGACACTCGGTGGCAGACCGATTGCCTAGATCTCAAGCCGACCGTGCTGAGTATCCTGATCGGAGTGAACGATATTTGGCACAAGCTGAATGGCCAATACGACGGCACGACGGAAACCTACGAGACGGGCTTTGCCGAGTTGCTAGAAAAAACACGGACAGCCTTGCCGGACGTGGCGATCGTGATTTGCGAGCCATTTGTGTTACGATGCGGCGCGGTGAACGAAAAGTGGTTCCCCGAATTCGACGACCGCCGCGCAGCCGCTCGGCGCGTGGCCGAGAAAGCACAGACAATGTGGGTCCCGTTCCAGACGATGTTTGACACCGCAGTGGAGGCCGGCACGGAACCGGCTTATTGGGCAGGCGACGGTGTGCATCCCACCTTGGCTGGCCATTCACTGATGGCAAAGACCTGGCGCGAAGTGACTGGGATTTAAGCAAGCGAGCAGGGTTTTACCGTCGTATCGGAAGAGCGGCTTAATTGGCTCCCATCATGGTCCTCAGGGCTCCGCTTGTACACAACATCGACGTCGAACGTGGCTCTTGCCGCGCCATGTACGATGCCTGCTAATCCACCGGTGAGTATGAATTGGACGCCCTCATCGGAAAGTGCCCCGAGTAACCCACGGAACATTTCCGCGTTCATGACGGATGTCCTCTTCGCGATCGTCCGGCCTTCTGCAATTCAAAAACCGTTGACATCATGAGTTCAAACCGCTCGATACGTTGTTCCGGCGCAAGTTGTGCCGTTTCGCGCACTAGCGATCGATCCACATGTTTTTTGTATTCGTCGATAACATCGTCGAGCGAACTACGGATTTTTTTTTCTTTCGGTGAGTCTAACATTCTTTGAGTCTAACATTCTTTGGACTCCAAGAGGCCGTCATGCCAACACCTCGCGTACAACGTTACCGTGGATATCGGTCAAGCGGAACCGGCGTCCTTGGAATTTATAAGTGAGTCGTTCGTGGTCGACACCTAGCAGGTGCAGAATAGTGGCTTGAAAGTCGTGTACGTGGACCGGGTTTTCGGCAACGCTCATCCCCAGCTCATCGGACGCGCCGTAGGTGATCCCGGGTTTGATACCACCGCCGGCCATCCAAAGTGTAAACGCGTATGGGTTATGGTCACGTCCCCAGCGTGGCCGATCATCCATTTTCCCTTGTAGGAAAGGAGTGCGGCCGAATTCACCGCCCCAAATGACAAGTGTGTCGTCGAGCATTCCACGTTGCTTTAAATCTTGCACGAGGGCAGCCGATGGTTGGTCGGTATCACGCCCTTGCACGTACAATTCGCTTGTGATCGTGTTGTGATTGTCCCATCCGGCGTGCATCAACTGGATGAACCGAACACCGCGTTCGGCAAGGCGTCGAGCCATCAAGCAATTGTAGGCAAAAGTTCCCCGCTCATGGACCGCTGGCCCATACATCTCTAGAATATGCGCGGGCTCGTCGGAAAAATCGGTCAGTTCGGGGACGCTGGCCTGCATCTTATATGCCATTTCGTATTGACTGATGCGCGTCACTATCTCGGGGTCGCCGAGTTGCTCGTAATGCCAATGATTGAGTTGCGCCAGGTCGTCAAGCAGTTCGCGACGTGTCGATCCAGTAATCCCGTCGGGACTTTTCAGGTACAACACGGGATCACCGCCGGCGCGAAATTTTACTCCTTGATAGCGAGTGGGAAGGAAACCGCTGCCCCAATAAAAGTCATAAAATATTTGACCGCATGTCGTCCCTTTGCCGATCGATGTCATGACCGTAAACGCCGGCAGATTGTCGCACTCGCTCCCTAAACCGTACGTCAGCCATGCTCCCATACTGGGCCGGCCCGGCATCTCGCTACCAGTCAAGAAGAATGTAATTGCCGGTGCGTGATTGACTTGCGTCGTATGCATGCTCTTAATGAAACAGACATCGTCCACAATTGTCGCCGTGTTAGGCATGACGCGACTGACCCATGCCCCCGAGTCACCATACTGCTGGTAGGGCTCCATCGGCGCCAGCATCAACTTGCCGTCGGGCGTGCCCGTCATGGTGCTGAATCTTTTTCCTGCGACATATTCCTGCGGAACCGGCTGGCCATGCAATTGCTGCAAGAGCGGTTTGTAATCGAACAGGTCGACGTGCGATGGCGCTCCATTCATAAACAGATAGATCACCCGCTTCGCCTTGGCTGCCGAGTGCGGCAACTCGGGCAGACCGGCCATGCCGTTGGCCGTCGCAGCATGTGCCGGACGATCGTTTAACAATGTGGCCAGAGCCGCCGTGCCAATCCCCACCGCGTTGGCACCAAAGAACTGGCGACGCGTTAGAATGCGACGGTGCAATGTGGTGATTGAATCTGTCATCGGTCCAAGTTTCTCATTCATGCGGGCATTTGGCCTCAATTCCTTATGACCCAACATCCGTTCTATCACAGCAATCTCTGTTTTCGGGTACGAGTACGAACTGATCGAACTCATAAAACGGGCTCCGGCTATCGGCGGGTGACCCGTGTAGCGCCAATAATGTCAGTCCCGCGTCTGCCCCCTCACCCCAACCCTCTCCCCCATAAGGAGTTGCGGCGACGCGAGACATATTTTCGTCGTCTACTCTGCGCAACTCCTTACGGGGGAGAGGGGGCCTGGCGCCGCCGAGTTTTCATCAGCCCAGGTCATCCTCGTGACGTTGTCAAATCAAATGTTCTTTTAGCGACTCAATGCTTCATCGGTATTCAGCAACATCAGACAAACCGTGGTCCAAGCGGCGTGCTCTGCCACCGGAATCGATTCGTCTCGCGTTGCTTCACCGATGGCCAGTAACTTCTTGGCGGACTCTTCATCGGTGGAATAGGTATCGCGAAGCCGATTCAATCGCTCGGCAATCAACGTCACTTCCTTGTCGTCCGGAATGCGAGTGGTTGCGAGCCGGAATGCCGACTGGATTCGGTCATGATCGTGCGTTTCCTGCAAATGCTCGCGGTCGCCTACATGCCACACGCGCTGCGCCATCGCGCGAGCGGCCTCGACATACGTAATATCGTTCAAAGTGACCAGGGCATGAAGCGGTGAATTGGTAGTCGTCGTTTTCACAACACAGGTTTGTCGCGGTGCGGTATCGAACAACATCGTCGGCCCTACAATACGACGCCAAAATGTATACAAGCTACGTCGGTATAGACCTTCGCCATGATCGGGTTCGTACGTCTTCTTGCCAAATGTCGCTTCTTGCCACACCCCTTCCGGCTGGTAGGGAAACACCGATGGACCGCCGATTTTACTCACAAGCAGTCCACTGGCCGCCAATGCATGGTCGCGAATCATCCAGCTGGGCATCCGGCGGCGCGGGCCACGGGCCAGTAGCCGATTATCCGGATCTCGCTGACGCAACTCAGCCGTCGCACTGGCGGATTGACGATAAGTAGCACTGGTCACGATCATACGATGCATCGCCTTAACGTCCCAACCGCTCTCCATGAACTCGGCGGCAAGCCAATCGAGTAGCTCGGGATGGGTTGGCTTTTCACCCTGCGAACCAAAGTCCTCCGGCGTCTTCACCAGGCCAATGCCGAAAAACATCTGCCACATGCGATTGACCGTCACGCGCGCTGTCAGAGGATGTTCGCGACTGACGAGCCACCGGGCCAGCGCCAAGCGATCCCGTGATGCATCCACGGGCAAGGCGGGCAAGGATGCCGGGACATCGGCATGCACCTCGCCTTCTGTCTGATTGTACAATCCTTTCGACAACATGAACGTCTGCCGTGGCTCATCGCGATCCCTCATCACCATGACCTTGGCAATCTGGTCGTCGATGCGTTTTTTGTCGTCTTCCAGCTTCTTCAATTCCTCACGTGCATTTTTCGAGGCGTCATCTTCAGCGGCCCCATCTTCAGGAATAATACTCCCCACTTTCGACTTTAGAGTCGCGATTCTTTGGGCCAATTCTTGGGATTGCTCACGCTGTTCCTCCGTCGGAACATCCAGAATGGGAGGTGTCTTGGGATCGCCACCCCGACCGTCGATCGGGGTCTGGTTGAAGAAGGCGAACAGTTGATAATATTCTTTGCGGGTGACGGGATCGTATTTGTGATCGTGGCAGCGGCAGCAGGTGAGCGTCAGGCCCAACCAGATCGTGCCGAGGGTCTCGGTTTGATCGAAGAGATACTCAATCCGATTCTCTTCGGCGATACGTCCCCCTTCGCCGTTGATCATGTGATTGCGACAGAAACCAGTCGCTAGTTGCTGCTGGAAGGTTGCGTCTGGCAGTTTATCACCGGCCAACTGGTGGATCGTGAATTGGTCATACGGCAAATTATTGTTGAAGGCGTTAATCACCCAATCACGCCACGGCCACATGGTTCGATCGTTGTCGCCTTGGTAGCCGTTGCTATCGGCGTAGCGAGCGGCGTCCAGCCAATCCCACGCCATTCGTTCGCCGTAAGTGGGTGATTGAAGCAAACGCGATACGACCCGATCGTAGGCATCGGGTGCCGTGTCCGCGAGAAAGGCATCGATCTCATCCGGTGTGGGGGGGACTCCAGTCAAGTCGAGTGTCACACGACGCAGGAGCGTTGTCCGGTCGGCTTCCAACGCCGGCCGAAGCCCCTCTTGCCGCAATCGCTGCGCAACGAAGTTGTCGATTGGATTGCGACACCACGATGTCAACGGTGGGTCAACTGCGGGTATCGCCGGCCGCCGGACGGGCTGAAAGGACCAGTGCCCTGCCCATGGCGCCCCAGCCGCGATCCACTGCTTGAGTGTGGCGACTTCTTGCTCGGTAAGCTCCAACTTCGTATCGGCGGGAGGCATCCGCTCCGCTTCGTCCGTCGTCGTTATGCGGCGAATTAGCTCGCTCTGATCCGCGTCATGAGGAACTACGACTGCGTACCCGCCGCGGTCTGCCACAATTCCGTCTTTAGTATCCAATCGCAAGTCCGCTTCGCGGTGGTTCGCATCCGGACCATGACAAAAAAAACATCTGTCGCTGAGGATCGGGCGGACATCACTGTCAAAGTTTATCGAAAGAGGTTCCCCCGGACGGGATTCGGAATGATCTTCGGCCAGCACGACAGAAACACGATATCCCGTCACGATTATCGCCAGCAAAACAGTGCACTTAAGGAATTCCGGCATCACGTCGAAGCGTTCATGAGTTCGTCAAAAGGGAAATCGGACGGCAGACAAGACTGCCAAACCCAATTATAACACCCCAAGACGATCAAGAAAAACACGGCTGGCCCATAATTGACGGAAGTAGACGCCATCAAGCCCCCTGCAACGTCCCGCAGCTTGACTCTGCGAGTCGAGTACTCAGCGACTTCGATGAGAAAATCACTAACCGCGGCTTGGCCACAAAGGTGAACCGTCACACCACCTGGCCTTGAAGTGAATTGGGACGGAGGCAGACGCAGACGGTCAACTACAGATTGGGAAGTGTTGCGTTAGCAGTGAGCGTCTCCTGATCCCCCTTGGACGGGCCAGCCTGCTGCAGGGCTTCGACTACTGTGGATTCGGTGAGCACGTCGCGGAGTACGATCACTTCGTTCGGTCGGCCAGCGGGGTAGATGGCCATCAGTGGAATGGACCGGCTATTAAGTTGATTCAAAGCCTCGCGGATCACTGGGCCTCGATCACTCCAATCGGCCAACAGTGCCACAACATCGTTGCTCTCGACAACTTCCTTGACCTTTTCGGTATTGATTGCGTTGGCGAAATTAAAATGGCAATTCGGACACCAACTGGCGGTGAAATCGACCATCACGGTCTTGCCATCTTCTTGGGCCTCACGCAAAGCGGCTGGAGTATACGGATTCCATTCGTAAAGGGTTTCGTGGGGACCTAGGTATTGGAACGAGGCAACACCGATCACGGTTGCCAGTACGGCGGCACCGCCCCAGGTAGCAAACTTCGTCGATGCGGGCGCGACGATCGAAATCCGTCCAACCCACCAGCACGCGAACCACACGCCGACGACCGTGGCCAACGCCGCCACATGGTATTCGGCCTGTATTGTGCTGAAGAGATATACGACGGTGGCCAACAGTAAGAAGCCCATCAGCTGCTTGAAGGTGTCCATCCAAGCGCCAGGTTTGGGGACGAAGCGTATCAGGCCGGGGAACGCGCCAATCAATAGATAGGGGGATGCCATTCCTAAACCCACACTGAAGAATATTAGGTAAGTGATTTGAGGTGGCTGACGCAACGTATATCCAAGGGCGGTACCCAAGAACGGGCCGCTGCAGGGCGTCGCCAGAACGGTCGTTATGGCTCCTTTGAAAAACGCACCCGCCACACCTTCTTGTGCTGCCAATTCACTGGCACGACCAGTGCCCACAAAACCGGGAATCGGAATCTCCCACACGCCCAAAAAGCTGAGCGCCATGCTAAACACAAGCACAAGGATGCCAATCTGAAAACGGCGATCGCCAAAGTGCTCGCCCCAACCCATATGGAAGAACGCCACCATCGTGGCCAGGATCATGAACACCGCGATTAACCCGATCGAGTAGGCCACGTTCAACTCGATCGCTCGCCACCGGCTGGAACCACTTTGCTGAACGAATGACAATACCTTCAGGCCAATCACTGGCAATACGCACGGCATGAAGTTGAGAATGAATCCACCGATCAGCCCTGCCCCAAGCACCGTAAGCAACGGTTGTGAATTGGCCTTCGGAGCTGCCGCGGCCCAATCGTTTGCCAATGAGTTTTCCGCTGGCGCAAAGGTCAGGCTGGCTGTACTTCCCATGCCGTCCGGAAGTGTTGCTACAAATCGCTGTGCCGTCGGTTGGTCGCAGTTGTGGCTCGTGCAAGTCTGGTATCCAATGATCCCCTGCAACTCCGTTGCCTTCGTTGTCCCCCTGGCGACAACCTCAAAACTCCATTCCACCGGCTGCTCGTGATATCGATTGCTGTCGTGCGGTGAATTCACCGGCTCAATGTTCGCGACCGGCTCGGTTGCCACAAGAAGTTCTCCGTCTGGCGACAGCGCTATCCGCGTCGGCTCGGCGAATTCAGCAGGATGACGCGGATCGTCAAGGGCATACACGTGGTATCCCTCTGCCGGTTGTGCTCGCAACGTGACGCGATACCGGGGACTCCCCCCTGCGTGTATCTGCGTTACGCTCCCCTCTAAAGACACATGCGAGTCACCTACCCCAGCAACGGCCGAATCATCTAACTGGCCGGCATAACTCGCCTGCAACTTCTCTTCAATCGGGATGCACGAACTGCCATCGTCACAAACCTGTCCCGTCAATGTCACCGGAATCTGCACGTTCGCAGGTACAACTTGTCCCTTGAACCTGAATGGCACGGTCCACGTTACGGAATCCGAATGTTCCTCGATCGGCACCGTGTAGTATTCCAGGTTCTGTTTCACCGGTGCCTTGTCGGGCGTAAAGGACCCGCTGATCTCGATCGGAACACTTGGCGGCACGGTGATCACCGTGCGCATCGTTCCCCCTTTTTGTTGCGTCACCGAATAAATGTGCCAACCCGGCTGAAGTTTTGCCGTCACCGATAGCACGCCTCGGGTTCCGTCGCCGCTGGTTGAGAACTCGGCACTGAATGACGCCGGCTGCCCGCCGGCACCTCCACCAAACTGGCCGCCTATGTTTGGCAAGCCCGACAGACCGAAGTCCAAATCGCCACCCGTGTCATCGAATTGAAAGCCTCTCGCGACCGACGGGCCCAATAGCAGGGCGACTACCAACAACCAAAATGTGAATGCAGATCTCATCACTCAACGTGACTCCGTGAAAGTCCGTAAATCAATTCCCCGCAAGGATTTGAATTTTAGTTGCCCGTCGCATTTGCGGTCAATGTCGAACACTCGGCTTCATACCCCTACAGGCCGAATATCGACGACCCGATATTATTGAGACGATTTCAAAGTTCGATTTATTACGAAAAAAGTCTTACTTCGCCGCCGATTCTTAACTTGTTGGTGACGCACCAGATAGGGCAATTAGACGAGCGAGATTGTCCCGACACCGGCTGACAATTGCCGGACGATTCTCGAATTCTCGTCCGTCGATAAAGACCCAGCTCAGCCATTGAAGACCTGACAACAGAACATTCGCGCGATCCCATACCTGCACAGCGCGGCGCTCGCCATCGGATAGGGGACGGACGCAATGGTAGGCAGCCAACCCCAGCTGCCAACTATCGGTCGATTCGCCGTCACCGCCCGTTCCGCCATCGATTCCTGAATCGGCGTTGAAGGTCGTGGGGACTACGGTGCTATCACCAACAAGGCTGCCGAGCAGCCGAGCCAGATCGCTGGCGACAGTGTCGATATTCATTGCCCCAAAGTCCACGATTCCGCCGACCCGCTGGCCGTCGAACAAAATGTGATCGTGCCAGATGTCCTTAATGCAGATCTGCAGCGGAAACCGTTGATGGGACATGAGGGAAAGCTCCGGCAGGAATCGGGGCCCCAGGTCGTTGACTTGCTCAATGAGTTGATGTCCTATCTCCGCGACCTCGGGCCAAGTTTCATAGTGTAGCTGTCGTTGGAGTTCGACGAGTCCCCCCTGCAAATATCGTCGAAGCTGGCTGGCACGCAAGGCGAACCCGTCGGACCGGCCAGTTTCGGGAGATCGTCCGTCAAACGCCGCTACGGCGACATGAAACTGTGCAAGGCATTTCAAAGCCGCTTGCAGTTTCTCGACACTAGGCGCTTGCAGGTAATCCGCATTGCCAGGCATCCAGGGAGTCAATTCCCAGAGATGGCCCGATTTCCGGATGCATGTTTGGCCGTCGCGGGTCGGCAGGGGCAGGGGCAGAAATCCGAGACCGGCCCGAGCGGCCTGCTGCAATACGCGGTGCATCCATTGCAGCCGCTCAATTGTCGGGTGGCCCACGGGCCATTGCCTTAGGCAGAACGACTTCCCGTCTGCAGCCACTTTCCAGATGCGCGCCCCACTAAATCCCCCGGCTCCGCCCAAATATTGAACCTTTTCCGGTGCACGTGGCATGTAATAATGTGAGAGTACGGCGGACACGTGGTCAGTCGGTCGCATGGTTTTCAGACTCCCGCCGAGCTATTTGCCGGTTTGAGGACCACCGGACCTCCCCCCTTCCACGCCTCCCCAAAGGTCACTTCTGCGTTGCGAACCTGCGTCCTCCGTCGGAAACTGCCAGGAATGCCGATTGGGGCAAATGCGCAACCTGTAGTATTCTCGGGGGCTGCGGGGTTTTGGAAGAATATTCTATACTTTGGCACCTATACTTGGGCATGGTCCATCCTACCCAGTCCAGAAGAATCCTATGCACGAGGGATTATTGATGAATTGCATCCGAGTGATCAAGTACGCGCTGATTCTGTTGTTTCTAGGCGCTGCAGCAATGACTGGCGCTGGGCGCACTATTGCGCAAGAGGCGGCGACCGGCGGCCCGACGACGCAGGAAGATCAGGTCGCTGGCGCGCAGCCGGCTGGCACGGCGGTGATCGCGGAAGGGGACGAAGGGGACGACGAGGAAACGGACGGTGGGGGGGGAGGTTCGTCAGATGGGCCAAGCTTTAAGGTCATATTAAAGGAAGCCAAGGCGATTCCCGGACTGATTCCACTCCATCGAAAAGAAGACCGGCTCTATGCGGAACTCAGTGGCGACCACTATAAATCGGAGTACATTGTCCTCATCACGATCGCCCGCGGCATTGGCCAAGATCCGCTGTACGGGGGAATGACGTGGGGGTTCGGCGACGATTGGGTTTGGACGTTTCGAAAAGTTGAAGACCGGGTCCATATCATTCGCAAGAACGTGCGATTCAAGGCGGATCCAGGCACACCGGCGGCGAGTTCGGTTGAGTTTGCGTACACCGATAGTGTGCTGTTTAGTCTGCCAATTGTCACGAAAGGTCCCAAGGGTGGCGACCTGGTCGATTTGACGCCGGTCTTCATGAGCGACTTGCCACAGATCTCATTAGTGCTACCTGGGTTTGCCTTTTCGCCGTCGAAATCGACATGGGACGAAGCCAAGGGATTCCGCGACAACGTGGAATTGCAGGTCGCAGCGACGTATGCCTCTGGCGGGATGCTCGAGATTGATTCGGTGCCTGATTCACGGGGCGTGACGATTGGTGTGCACTATTCCATCAGCAAGATCCCCAGCAACGGCTACAAGCCACGCGTGGCCGACGATCGCGTTGGCTATTTCTTGACGGTACGCAAGGACTACTCAAAGGGCGACGACAACGAAGACCGCTTCGTTCGCTTCATCAATCGTTGGGACCTGCGCAAGGCGGACGATTCGGCAGAGCTATCGCCGCCGGAGAAGTCCATCATTTTCTATTTGGAAAACACGGTCCCCTACAAATATCGCAAGACGGTTCGGGAGGGGATCGAAGAGTGGAACAAGGCGTTTGAAAAGGCAGGATTTGCCAATGCGATTGAAGTCCGTCAACAGCGTGAAACGGACACATGGGATCCGGAAGACATCAACTACAACACGTTCCGTTGGATCACATCGAGTGCGGGATTTGCGATGGGGCCATCACGCGTGAATCCTTACACGGGACAAATCCTCGACGCGGACATCATCTTCGACGCAGACTTCTTGACCTATTGGTCGAACGAATTCGAAACGTTTACGCCAGCCAGTATCGCCAGCATGACAGGCGGAGCACTCGACCTGGAATCGTACCAACGAGAGCTGGCGAAGAAGCGACCTCGCGATCCGGCGGGAGCTTTGCAGCGGTGCCAGCGGCAACAGACGATGGCACTGCAGTTTGCCTTTGGTACAGCTGCGGCGACCGTCATGATGGACCCCAAAGTTGCCGCTGAGCATAAAGAGAAGCTGATCCTGCAGGGGCTCAAGGGAACGGTGATGCACGAAGTTGGCCACACATTGGGACTACGGCACAACTTCAAGGGGAGCACCTACCTTTCGCTGGAAGATATCAACAACCCCAAGAAGTCGCAAGAAACCGGCATGCTGTCCTCGGTGATGGATTACGACGCCGTGAACATCGTCCCCAAAGACGAAAAACAAGGCGATTATTACACGACAACGATCGGTCCCTACGACATGTGGGCAATTGAATATGGCTACCAGGAAATCAGTGGCAATCAAGACGAAGAACTGAAGAAGATCGCGTCGCGCAGCGGCGAGCCGGGATTGGACTACGCGACCGACGAAGATACTCGTGGTATCGACCCCGACCCCTATACGAATCGCTACGATTTGGGGAACGATCCCTTCGCTTTCGCACAACGCCAAACGACACTGGTACGTCAGCTATTACCCGACGTCATCGATCGCATGACCGAGGACGGGGAAGACTATTCCAAGGCGCGACGTGCTTTTAATGTTCTGCTTGCTGCCCACGGACAAAGCATGTTTTTCGTGGCTCGAATGGTGGGAGGTCTGCAACTAACCCGCAGCCACAAAGGCGATAAGGACGCTCGCGAACCGGTCGTGCTTGTTGACCCCGACCAACAGCGCAAGGCGCTGAAGATGTTGGAAGAAAACGTCTTTGCCAATCATCCAGCGATGGTTGACCCCGAGCTGTACAACAAACTCGCGTCCAGTCGCTGGTCCCATTGGGGCCAACAACCAACAACGCGTCCAGACTATCCCGTTCATGACATTGTGCTGATGTGGCAACAGCGGGTATTGGACCAGTTATTGTCATCCCGCACATTGCAGCGGATCAGCGACAGTGAAATGAAAGTCGGAAAGGAATCGGAGTCGTTGACAGGAGCAGAGCTCATCCAGCGATTGACGGCCATCATTTTCAGCGAAGTCAGCAAAGACGAGCTAAAGGGGGAGTTTAGTGATCGCAATCCGGCCGTGGCCAGCGTCCGTCGCAATCTGCAACGCGACTATTTGCAGCGGCTAGGATGGCTGGCAATGGGTGAAACCGCCGCACCGCCAGATTGCCAGACCGTCGCGTTCTACGAATTGAAGGAACTCGAAAAGAAAATGCGCAAGACGCTGGAATCGACTCCCAATTTGGATCTCTATACCAAGGCCCATTTGGAAGAGACTGCCAGCCGCATTGAAAAAATCATTGACGCAAAATTGAATCTGTCGAGTCCTTAAGATCGCGAAAGCAGAAACAGCCCCGCCAAATGTAGGCGGATAAACGTAATGCCTCGCGGTTCGAGGTATTGGGCCGAATGGGCTTTACCGTACACGAACGGCTCGCTGCTCCTATATTCCGCGGCGAGCCAGTTCGACCAGTGTCCGTACCATAACGCCGGTACCGCCACCGTCCTGCCATGGCTTGGGTTTTTCCAAGAACGATGGTCCGGCGATGTCCAAATGGACCCATGGAACATCGCCCACAAATTCTTCCAGTAATTTGGCGGCTGTGATCGCACCACCCCAACGTCCCGCTCCAACGTTCTTAATGTCAGCGACGTCCCCCCGGATTTCTTCGCCGAAATGCGAGAACATCGGCAGCTGCCAGACTGATTCCCCCGTTTCCTTGGCACACGACAAGACGTTCTCACACCATGGCTGGTTGTTCGTCATGGCTCCTACCACGTCAGTACCCAGCGCCACGACACAAGCACCGGTGAGCGTGGCCAAATCGACAATTTTGCTCGCTCCTTGTTCCACCGCCACGTCCAGTACATCGGCAAGTACCAATCGACCTTCGGCATCGGTATTGTGAATCTCGATGGTCTTGCCGCTGCGAGCTGTCAACACATCACCCAACTTGTATGACGCGCCACCGGGCATGTTTTCCACGAGTCCCGCAAGCCCCATCACATTGATCGGCAGTTTCAGCCGCGCGATCGCCTGCAATGCCGCCACGACGGTTGCCGCACCGGCCATGTCGCATTTCATTGTCTTCATGCTATCGCTTGGTTTCAACGATAGTCCGCCTGAATCGAACGTCACGCCTTTGCCAACGAGCGCCAACATCGGGTCACTGTCAGCGTTACCCTGATAGGTCAATTTGAGCAACCGCGGAGGTTTTGTGGAACCACGCGCCACAGCCAACAGCGCACGGCACCGTTCTTTCTCCAGTCGCTGTTCGTCCCAAACCTCGACATCGATTCCACAATCCGCCGCGACTGCTGCGGCTTGTGCCGCAAAAGTTTCGGGGAAGATCGCCGATGGGGGTTCGTTCACCAGGCGCCGCGCCAAGTTAATGGCTTCGCCGACAATCTGTCCTTCGTGTATCGCCGACGACGCCATGCCTGACAGTTGGACCGCTTCGAACGGGAATCGCGCTCGGTCGCGTCGGTAAAGATCCTGTCCCACACAACCAGTGTGTATGCCGCTGACAAGATTGGTCGCGAATCGCGATGGCCACGAACCGGGAAATAGAAATGCCACACGATTGCGCTGCCGCGATGCAAGATACCGCGCGGCAGAACCGGCAACCTGATAGGCAGCGGCCGCGTCGATCGATTCCTCTGGCCCCGTTCCCACACACAAGACGATGGGAGCGTTCACACCATGGGGCGCGAACAGGGGGACCAACTCCAATCTCTTGCCGGTCACCTCACCAGCGTCATACAGGCGTTTCAGTGCCCCACCGACGACGTTATCCAAGTCGGCTGCGAGACCGGTTAATGGATTGTCCGGACCAATCGCCACGACCACCGCATCGGCTTCGATTTCCTGTAACGTCGACGTCAACGGAGAGTATTGCATGGATCTGCGCTTTCCTTTTTTGAACTAAATTTAACACGGCTGTCCCCAGCCATCCTCCACCCCAGCCATCGCATCAAAATCTTAACCAAATAAGAGCTTTTCGACGAGAACGGTGTCCCAGCCGGCTTCTTTTCGGTTCTGCTTCAAACTTGATTTCGAAGTGTCCCGCTTGAGCAGCGTCGTCAAGAAGCGGCGAAGGAAGCTCACGTTCGCGGCGGTGATTTCGTTGGACTTGGATTCTGGTCGGCTCCGCAACCAGCCCAAAACATGGCGATGGCTACGGCTTTTGCGCGCGTGTCAAGCATTGGTTGGTAGGGACACGGTGTTTTCAGCTTTTAGCGGACGAAACAGCTGGTGCAGGGAAAATTCCACGGCTGTCCCCAGCCGTTCCGTCGGCTGGTAGCGGGCGGGATGTGAGTGGCGGCAAAGGGCGCGATGCGGTGATAT
>JAGQPD010000598.1 GCA_020426865.1 Planctomycetales bacterium | reverse complement strand
TCATCAGACTGACCGACGTCTTGGTAAATAGAACGGACATGAACAATGCCAAGACGGCCGTTGTCGCGCACGTTAGCAGGATGATCAAGAAATACGCGCCGACTTGCGGCATGTTCTTCCAGTAGAACGGCACCATCAAACACGCCAGTAGCACTGGCCACACCAGGAACATGGTCAATACGCTGGATACGCGGAGTCCGGCGATCAGCTTTCCCCAGAGGATTTGCCATGGGGTGATTGTCGTACAAAGCAAGAGATCCAACGTCTGTCGTTCCCGTTCGCTGGTCACACTGCCGGCCGAAAACACGGGTCCCACCAGCATATTGAACGTGACGACGTAAGCGATATACCATGGCGCCTGGTTGGAGAACATGAACAGGCAGACCGCCATGATGGGAATGGCCAGGATCATGCTCACCTGGATCACCAGTCGCAGCATCAACGTGCCTTGACTGAAGATCTCGCTGTGCACTTCTTTATCGTAGACCGGATTGGCATGATCATCCAACAGATCAACGCGTTTGGGTGGTGCAAACAACTTGTCGGGAAACTGATCGCGTTGGATGACGAGCCCGACCACTTCCTGGGCCTCTTGCTCCAAATCCACAACTTCTTTGCCTTCGCTCCCCACATCGGGTGGGTGCAGCAAGCGAGCAGCGGTATTGGCGAATAGGGCGAAGCAGATGGCGGCGGAGATGCCGGGAAGGACGATCAGCGTCAATAGCAAGCGGACCTCCCCCTCGCCGGCGAAGGCGCGCCACGACAGGACCCCCAGAAGGGCCAACGGCAGGATCAACAGATACGACGCCACGAGCGAGGCGGCGGTCCGCTGAAAGTAACTGCTGCAAGCGACGCTGATCATGCCAAACGTGATCACCGACAGCGTCAGCCCCAAGTAGGCCGCCAACACTTCGTAAAGCGATACACCACCAAGCGGCAGGCACAGCATGACGATTGGCAATGACGCAAAAATGAGAATCGCCAGATGAGCCAGCGACGCGAGAAGTTTTCCGAGCACGATGGCGGCAGGCTTGAGCGGGCTCGCCAGCAGCATTTCGTAGGTCTTGCGTTCTTTTTCGCCGGTCACGGCTCCGGCCGCAAAACTTGGCGCCATCAGCGATGCTAGGATGTACTGGCCGAGAAAGAACATATCGACCAGGCCCTTGGCTGCCTCTGCGTTGGCCTCAAGCCGCGTCTGTTGCGGCCACGCAAAATAGACAACCGCCGCCAACATTGCCTGATAAAAAAACAACAAGACAAACGACCGAAACATCCGTAGGTTGACCAGCAACTCGCGCTGCAACACGGGATTTTCGACCAGGTACATTGTGTTTTACTTCCGTCGATCGGGGAACTAATATGTGCGGGGCGTGGCGCGTCCTTGGACGCGCGACGGCAGCCCTTGGATTCGCAAGAAACCTTCCGCATCGGTTTGATTGTACGATCCACCTCCCTCCATCGTGGCAATTCCCTCATCGTAGAGACTGTGAGGACTCGTGCGACTGGCCACGATGATGTTCCCCTTATACAGATTCAAGGTCACCTCGCCGGTAACCTTTTGCTGAGCCTGCTGGATCATCGCCATCAGTGCATCCATTTTAGCGACATACCAGAACCCATAGTAAACCATTTCGGCAACCTCGGGCGCTAAGCGGTCACGCAGGTGGACCAGATCGCGGTCCAATGTCAATTGCTCCAGGTACAGCAGCGCGTCGTAGAGGATCGTCATGCCCGGCGCTTCATACACACCGCGACTCTTCATACCAACGAACCGATTTTCGACCATGTCGATGCGGCCAATACCATTGCGTCCACCGATTTGGTTTAACGCCTCAACCATCTCCAGCGCCGAGACGCGTTTGCCGTGGAGCAATACCGGGATTCCTTTTTCGAAACCGATCGTGACCGACTCGATCTTGTCCGGCGCTTGCTGCGGCGAAACAGTCATGCCGAAGTCGACCAGTTCCACGCCGTTGACCGTCAAGTCCTCGAGCTTACCAGCCTCGTAGCTGATATGTAGCACATTTTCGTCCGAGCTATACGGTTTGGCAACCGATGCCTTTACCGGGATCTTGCGTTGATCGCAGTAGGCAATCATTTCCGTGCGGCCGGGAAACTATTGACGAAATCGCTCCATTCGCCATGGTGCTACGACGTGGATCGAAGGATCAAGCGCGTCGGCCGCCAATTGGAACCGGCACTGATCGTTCCCCTTGCCGGTGGCACCATGCACGTACGTATCGGCTCCCACATCGCGAGCGACCTGCAAGCAGACCTTGGTAATCAACGGGCGGGCGATCGACGTGCCTAACAGATAAATGCTTTCGTATTTGGCTTGCCAGGCGAGCACCGGGAACGCGAAATCGCGACAGAGCTCCTCACGGGCGTCAACAATCTGCGCGCTCGCTGCGCCAATATCGCGTGCCTTCTTCAAAATCGCCTCGCGGTCCTCACAAGGTTGGCCAAGATCCACATACACGGCGTGGACTTCGTAACCCTCGTCCTGCAACCAACCTAGGATCACGGAAGTATCCAGACCACCAGAATAAGCCAACACGCATCGGGGCATCTGCAACGTTCCCTTTCCAACATTCAAATGATGACCGACCGAGAACAGTTCGTCCGCATCCCGGACCAGTGCCAGTACTTCGTTCTCGACCGTCACCTATTGTCAACCGTGGCCGTTCTTTCGGCAAGGACCCGACGGTCCATTCCCAGGCGATAAAAATGAAGATAGGATAGTCACTATGAATCAACATCAATTGGAGGAACTGGCCGGAAAGCTCGCCGGCGGCACCTTGACGGTCGCGGAATTCCTGCGGCAATTGCCTTATTCTCCCGATATCGCTACGACGTCGGCGACCATCGACATCGACCGACACCGGCGTTGCGGGTATCCGGAAGTGGTGTATGCCAGCGGTAAAAGCGACGACGCATTGATTGAGATTCTGGGCCGACTGATCGACGCAGGTGCACCGATACTGGCGACGCGGGTGAGTGCCGAACAGGCGGCCGCCGTCGCCGGGCGTTTGCCACAACTGCATTACAACGCGACGGCCGGCACCTTGCGCGGCATTCCCGCAAAAACCGCTGTCGATCGCCATGGCACGGTGGCAGTTGTTACGGCCGGAACGAGTGACATTCCGGTCGCCGAGGAGGCTCGCGAGACGCTCGATTGGATGGGCGTGGACGTGAAGATGATTCATGACGTAGGGGTAGCAGGCCCCCATCGGCTGCCGGCCCAGTTGCCGCTACTGCAGCAGTGCGACGCGGTCGTCGTCGTGGCCGGGATGGAGGGCGCGTTACCGAGTGTGGTGGGCGGTTACGTGGCCTGCCCGGTGGTGGCCGTGCCGACCAGTGTCGGCTACGGCGCTGCTTTCGGTGGAGTTGCGGCACTGCTGGGGATGCTCAACAGCTGTGCCTCTAATGTGACAGTCGTCAATATCGACGCAGGCTTTAAGGGAGGTTACGTCGCGGGCCTGATCGCTCAACGAACGGCATCTTCCGCCAGCCGCGAAATGGCAAGTCCCACTAGCGAGGTCAACGCACCCACGGGCCGCGATTAAGATGTCAGCGACACGCCCTCCGACGTCACTGTTGCCAGCCCGAGCGGCCGAGAGCCATAAGGGGACCTATGGCCATGCGTTGCTGGTGGGCGGTTCGGTGGGAATGACAGGCGCGATCTCACTGGCGGGCATGGCCGCCCTACGGGGGGGCGCCGGACTGGTCACGCTCGCCGTCCCCGCCAGTTGCTGGCAGGTCGTCGCGGGCTTGGAACCCAGCTATATGACACTTGCGTGTCCAAGCAATCCCCGGGGCCGCTTGGGACGCGATGCCTATGACGTGATCGCGAGTTTTTCGGAACGTGCGACATGCATGGCATCCGGCCCGGGACTCGGCAGCTCCGCCGACGCTCGATACGTCGCGAACCGATTGTACGCGTCGGTGTCACTGCCGATCGTCGTTGACGCCGACGCCCTGAATGCCTTGAGCCAACGCAGTGGGGGGCTACGCGGACCGGCGGGACCGCGGATTCTGACACCCCATCCGGGCGAATTCCGCCGTTTGGCACAATCCGCCCGCTTGGGAACAGACACGCTTCCCATCAGTCAGATGCCGGAACTCGCCGAAGAATTAGCACGTCGCTTCGGCGTTACGATTGTCCTAAAGGGCCATCGTACGCTGGTAACCGACGGCACTCGCTCCATCCGCAACGAGACCGGCAACCCCGGAATGGCCACTGGCGGCTGCGGCGATGTTCTGACTGGGTTGATTGCCGCTTTGATTTGCCAAGGTCTGCCCCTATTTGACGCCGCATGGTTGGGAGTCCACCTGCACGGTCTTGCTGGCGATAAGGCTGCCTCGCACTTGGGACAGGTCTCGTTGACCGCTCGCGACCTCATCGATTTTCTACCCGCCGCGATAATGGAGTGGCAATCGACGTGAAACTGATTTGTGATTTGGACGATCTACCCCAAGACCTTCGCGGCGGTTCCGTGACGATCGGAAACTTCGACGGGGTCCACTGTGGTCATGCACGAATTATCGAACGGCTGT
>JAGQPD010000597.1 GCA_020426865.1 Planctomycetales bacterium | reverse complement strand
TGCCGACGAAATGTTCCGCGTCTTGATGGGCGACAAGGTCGAACCGCGTCGGGACTTCATCGAAAAACACGCGTTAGAGGTCCGTAATCTGGACGTGTAACCGGATCCCGACATCACATCTCAATTCAGCGTCTTGACGGGATCAATGACCGCGTACGTGCTGCTGACACTGAATTCGCCTGGCGATTGTCGTATTGGATCCCAACCATTGCCGATTGAGGCAGGAATCTCTGTTGCCGCAATCCCCGAAATTGACGGGCAAGTGGCAAGTGGCTCGACAATTCTTGAAGCCAACAGCGATAGGTTGTCGGGGTGGCGAATCTCGTGGGAGGGGGCGGATGTCGCTGGTCAAACGACGTGTATGCGGCTTTTCGACAACTCGTATTTGCTGGACCTTGATCTGACCCTCAAAACCAACCTTGCCCCACGATCCATCGGCTGGCCGATAACGGGTGGAATGACCGGAATCGATGTGTTGACAAGTCAATACCGGCTGGAAGCATTGCGCGGAAAGCAGACCGTTGATCGCTGGACACCGCTAGTGTTGCGAGGGCGATATTCCGGTGGGCATGTGCAAATGGTCTCGGTGCAACATCCTGTCCTTACTCACGTCGAAGCCGTCCCTGGTGGATGTCGTGCGGTCCTGTATGTTGATCACCAGGCGAGCCATCCGCGATTTTCATTTCGGACGGATTATAGTCGGAATTGGAAATCGCAATACCAGTACGCCGCTGGTCAACGGCTCGCCGTATCCTTGGTTTTGCAAATAAGTGACATGATAGTGCCCATCATAGTGGCAGGGCGGTATCCCCGTCGTTATCGTGCCGCCATGACCATCACCGATCATGCCGATCACGACACGTTGGCGAAGTGGTCGGCATTATTGTGTGGCCATTCCGAAAACGGCAACAGGCCTGCGCAGTATCGGGAAGGATTCGCCGGGCTTGGGTTGCGATTCACGAAATCGGTCTACCCGCACACGCCAGGTAGTCGAATCGCGAGCATTCAATGGCCGGAATTCAAACAACTATGTCATTTTGCCGCAGATACCGGCATAGAAATCTGTCCCCATGGCGTCGACTCGGCCACTCAACCGACACCGGGTGAGATGGCGAATGTGTTGGCCCCGTTTGCCGAGTTTCGTCCTCGGACGTGGATAGATCACGGATTCAGTCTCTCTTCGAATTACACACTACAGGGCTGGAGTCCGGACAGTGAATACGAATTGCTGTCACACCTCGATCGGCTGGGGATTCGATACGTCTGGTCGTTTTTGGATTTTGGTCAGGTGCCGCCGCGGGGGCGACTCAACCAGTTCGCCATGCAGCGGTTTTCCGGTGTGAATTATCTTCTCGATCTACCATCATTGTTCGCGCGCGCTATGAAAGCTCGCAATCCGTTGCCATTTCTGCATGGATGGTCGGTACTTTTGTTTCAGTTGGTTCCCGATGCATCGATGAGTGAGTTTTTTGCGTTGCAGCGCCAAGCACAGGCGGTCTTGCGGCGCGGAGGGTACCGGGCGATACCGGCATTGGCACGGACGCTACTTCGAGTCGTCGGCAAGTCGCTGCGACCGTCGGAAATCGCGTGTACACTACGGCAAATCATGGGTTGCCGTGACGAATATCGCGCCGTGCCGCTATTGTATCCAGAGCACCATTCGGCCGCCTGCGGTGGCACTCCACGATGGCTGTTCAGCACGGTCGGCGTGCACGATGTCGTCAATGGATTTGCACCTCATTGTATTGACGAGCTCATCGACGAGTACGGCCTGCATATCGCGCACACGTACATGAGCGCAGTCAGTCGTACGCACTTGGGACACGCGGTGGAGCCGCATGGAAGTGGCGAGTGGCAGTTGACACCGGGATTTGCGCAGAATTTGCGATACATCGCCGAGCGATTTCGGGCTGGCGATCTGTTGTTTGCTCCGCTGGCGGAGCTTGGCGATCAAATGGCATTTCAGCGGCAACTAAAGATTGTTCCCGTTGCTGTTAATCGTTGGCGTGTTACACTACCGACCGACGGCCAGCATCAAGGGCATCCGCAGATCATCGTCTACGATGCCAAAGGGAACGTGATAGTTAACGACCGACAGGCCGACACATCACCGTTTGGTCAACAGGCGCGATTGATAGACCTTTCCGATGGCAGACAAGAATCGTTCGTCGAATTGTGTCCTGCAGGCAGTGGCGAATAGAGTGGGAGCGGGACCGGCATTTTTAGCGCAACACGGGCCACCCGCCAACACGGCCTTCATCTGAGACGTTTGTCAAGCCAGGATTGGGGTACGAAGTATGAGTTCCATATATGCGGCCTTTGCCACTTCAGCTTCGATCGACGTACGTCAGGTCGAATCGCTGTTGACGGACTTGGCCGAGAGCATCCGAGCCAAAGAATCGGTTCCCGCCGAAGCGATCGAAGGGCTTACGGAGTACTATGGCGGACAGATCACGTCGTTGGACTACTTCCTACATCACTTCGCGCCGTTTGTCGTGCACGTGGCGGAACGTTTGATAGACCAATGGCGCGCCGATCATCGTCCGTCCGATCCGGCCGCGCCAACGCTACTGGATTTGGGATGTGGTACGGGCGTGCAAGCGTATCTCATGGCAGCGCGCGGCGCCAAAGTGATTGGTGTCGATCGCAATGAGACACGGATGCGCGCGGCAAAGTCGATGCGTAACTGGTTCGAAGATCGCTTCGAAAAGGCGCTGGATGTCGAATTCATGGACGGCGACGCATTTGAGACTCTGGCGAGCATGCCCGCCGAAATGTTTGACTCGGCCTACACCCAATTTGCCATTGCCTACATGTCACCGCAGGATGAAATGCTCCGCCGCATCGATCGAGTATTAAAGCCGGGTGGCCGGTTGGCGATGCAGGAATTCAATTCCGCTTGTCTGTACAACCGCTTGATTTCAAAGGTGAAATGGTTCAGCTACCGCGACTTTCATCGCGTTGCGGCGACCTTGAATTGGACCTGCGAGTACCAGCGGTTTCGGTGGTTCGTGCCCAGGCCATTGATTGGCCTTCCGGGCGTAAGGCCAATCGTCGGCCCCCTCGAAGAAGCGGTCTGTCGATTACCCGGCAGCTCGTTGTATGCCGCGTCTGTCAGTCTGGTCTATCGGAAGTAGAACATCCCTCCAGCCGTGTCGCAAGCGACTCGCGGAGCTCGGAATCGACCCAGATAAGATCAAATCCGTACCACCGAAAGTCCCACCATGCTAGGCTCAAGACACCAAACATGGCGCTGTCCAGCTAAGATCTCTGACGAAATCGTTTCGATTGCCGAAAGAACAGGGCGCTACTCGCTAAAAGTCCCAACTGTAACCCGCTTGGTTCAGGCGCGAAATCCCAAACGAAAATGCCCGAACTGCCGTCACGAAATGTCAACGCAGCCACGACTTTGCCGTCGTTGCTCAATTGCTGGAGACCATTCGTGAAGCTGGCCACCGTGCGAACGTCACCGTCGGATACCTTGAATGCACCGCCGACGATGAACAAAGTATGCACGTCACCATCCTGGTCAACAAACCATTGGCCTCTTGCCATTCCACTGGTACCAGTGAAGACGACTTGGTCCAAGTCGTTGATTGAACAGCTGATGACACTGCTTACCGCAACATCCGGTCGAAATCCCACCCCGCTTAACATTTCCGCGTGCAAATCGTCTGGCTGCCCAAACCAAAGTCCACTTTGGCCGTTTTCGAGTTCGGCCGTAATAGCAATGTTGCCATTCTTATTGACATGCGTGTAGGAGAGGATTTCTTTGACGCTAACGGCGCTGTTTGGCACGCCCGGCAAATGGCCCCCCTCGACTACTATTTGCTTAAGTCCCTGCGAGTTGTGCGCCCAGACCGAATAAATAATGTTCGGATCGCCACTAGATCGCTCCCCAGCACGAAAAGCGACTCCGCCGCTGGATCCGATAAACGGTAACCCAAGGGACACCTGCTTTCCTTCTGCGGCGGGAGGCAGGTCGTTTGCGTCGACCAGTAATCGAAGACCTCGGTCATCGTTGATCCAGATGGCACTTCTTCTCTCGTTGGGAAAATCTGCCGACCCAACAAAAACATATTGGTTGTTTTCGTTTAATGACGTCCCAAGGCCACCGGAAAGGAACGACGTACCATATGTGACACCCTCAGGGTACCCAGCAGCTTGAGATCCAGACTTGGCTAATAAAGACAATCCATTTGCATCCCCGAACAGAATCTCTTTGGAATTCGGCAACTCGACGAGCAACGCAATGGTACCAGCCGAGTTAAACTGCGATAGGTCCGAATCTAGAAAAACATCTTCGCCGAATTCGCGAGCGTCGGCAATGAACTGAGCTGACCCTGGCGCGGCCATCCAAACGATATCGTTGACGGCGTCGTTCTGAAAAATCAATGCGCGATTTCCTGCGTAGCTGGGAGTTCCGGGCCTCGCCAAAACATCGGCGTAGGGCGTTCGGATCACGGTCTCGTTTCGCCGCGCCAACAAGTTTAATTCGTCTGAGCCGCGTCCGTACCACCAGCCTCCATTTGCATTATCCGAAAGCCAACCATCAAAGTAGATGGTTCCCTGTTGGTCAAATGACGGAAATAGTAGTCGTGAAAACGCTTGCGCTGGTGATACTCCTGGGGCAATATCGCCGACTGAAACAAGTGCTACGGGGGTCACCTGCCCAGTCGCGTTGGCGGAAAAAAGCAAGACCGACGTGACAACGGCAGCTTGAAGGATAAATTCAGGACAAAAACAACGTACCAATGCCACAGTGCGTAACCGAACATGGGAAGTGTCACTCATTTAGTTGCCAATAATTGCGATAGGTTAGTGTTTATTACGGAGACTTACCACATAGCCGAAGTGAGCCGAGCCGATGTCCCCGGGCCATTCTAATTCGGTGCCATAACGTTGTCAATTCATTTGCGGCTCTGATGAGCGAGCTCCACGAGCCTACTCACCACATCGTCATTGCTCGGACTGTACCCAGCGGCCATGGCTGCCCGTCCCGTCGGATCGAGAAGTCGTTTTGCGATAAGGACCTGGCGGAATAGCTCAGTTGGCGTGAGCCGCGGAATCAACTTCCAACGGGAAATCACGACGTTGTTAACGGCAGCCGATAACATCCAAGCAGGCGGTATTGCTATTTCTTCACGGCGATCAGCCAATCCTGACGGGGATCGCCCGGTGGAGGCCCTAACGCAACCTGTTCTAACGCAACCTGTTGCCAAGTGAAAACAACAGGAATGCAACCGTTCCGATCAGCGCACAACAGGCGGAAGCTGGTAGCCAATGTACGCCTACCGCAAACGCGTTCCGTACGATTGGCGGTATCGCGATCGCGCAAATAGCGATCAGAATGAGCAGCATGACAAGCCGATCGTTTCGATTTCCGCGACTGATCACGCGTAACGACGGTGGAGCCAGTTGGTCGTGCACCAGCGGAACCCGCAGTACTCGTGACAAATGCGCCGCAAACGGTATGAGCGACATGAGTGTTTCTTCGATCCCCTTTTTGTAGGCGTTCGTCTCCAACAACACAACCTCGCGATCCGCAAAACGCACACTAAGTTGGGCACCATCGCAGTGGCAGGGGCTGCCAATTGTCCCTACAGAGATTCCCACAATTTCGTCCTATCGACGTCGAAAGGTGCCGCGCCAGGTTCTCCATGTGATCGTTCTCGCCATGGCGTCGAACATTACGTCTTGGAGCCGACGGGGACGATCCCAATAGGCCTGGCTGACGAGAGTGACGACAAACAGTCCCAGGAATGCGACCAAGACGCCAAACGGAACCAGGAACCATCGATCCCACCGCCCACTGAGGGATGCAGGTCACTCCCTACGGTAAGAATGCTGTTCGGGGTTTTGACACGAAATAGCTTGGGGATGAGACTATGCGATCCGCCACGGGTGAAATGCGTTTCCTCGGCGCGCATCGAGCGGTTCTGGTAATTGTGCTGGCTGCGGGGCGAGTCGTTATCATTGTCTTGGCAAGGTGGATATGGCGAGTGGACAGACGACACACTATGGTCTCCGCTGGGCACCGTGGCTCTTCAATTTTCGCCCGACGCGCTTACCGATGTCCATCTCGTATTGCACGGTATGTTGACATGGGTTTCTGCCAGTGTTGAATAAAGAGCAGGCTGTTCTTGCTGTCACCCTCAACCCAGGTCAGTTCGCCCGTTTTCGGATTCAATGCCCCGGCCAAGTATTGTTTTTCATTCTGTCCGGGAGTAAGCACTTCCTTTTGCTGTCCTTTGA
>JAGQPD010000596.1 GCA_020426865.1 Planctomycetales bacterium | reverse complement strand
TGAACGTAAAGACGTTGCCAGAGTGGAAGAAAGTGAATGAATTCGAAAAACGTCCGGGCCATGCATTTGAGGGAGACCTTCATCCGGAAGTCAAGGCACACATCTTTAATGTAACTCGACGTTGGCTCGATCCCAATGGCGACGGCGATCCCAGTGACGGTGTGGACGGATTCCGTTTGGACGTGGCGCACCATGTGCCGCTGGGGTTTTGGCGCGACTATCGTCGTTTCGTACGAGGGATTTCTCCGGACGCGTTATTATTGGGCGAAGCCTGGTGGACGAAGTGGCCCGATGAACTAATGGACCCACGGCCGTTTCTTCAAGGCGATGTGTTCGATTCGGTCATGCATTATCAATGGTATCGCCCGGCCCGGCAGTTTTTCGCTCAAGCCAATGGCGGAATGACGGCGGCCGAGTTCGTATCGGCCATGTCAAACGTCTATGCGGGATATTCGCCGAGTCTTTCGCAAAACCTCATGAATCTTTCGGCCAGTCACGACAGTCCACGACTCGTGACATCGTTTCTGAATCGGGACCGGGCATACAAGTTCAAGATGGGAGCGCGTGACAATCCTGATCTAAACCTGGGACTGGCGGATGAGGAAACACAACGAATGATTCGTCTGTTAGGTCTGCACCAGTTCACGTTCCTCAGTGCACCGCATCTTTGGAATGGCGAAGAGTTCGGGATGTGGGGCGCAGACGATCCGGATTGCCGCAAGCCGGTGCTTTGGGATGACATTTCCTTTGCCCCACAAACCTATCGTCCGGACGGAGCGCAACTTGTCGTGCCCGTCGTCGTACAAACCGATGTGGACTACCGAGATTATGTGAAACGATTGATCGCCATGCGGAAAGAGCGACGGGAATTGATCGATGGGAAGCTCGCATGGACACACGTTGGAAAAGACTCGCTAACGCTGGCATACTCGCGTTGGTCGGCGACACAGGAAACATTGGTTGTGTTCAATCGATCGCGACAAGTTCACGAGTTCCGGTTGGCCAAACGGCAGGCCGATCCGTATTATGTCTGTATCGAGACTTTTCCCGATGCGGTAATCGGTCTAGCGCAGGATTTGCGGGAAGTACGATTCCGGTTAGCAGCGATGTCGGGAGCAGCCCTTGGAGCCGGGCGCTAGAACTTCGAGGTCCCGGCCGTCCACACGAATAGAAAGTAGAAGTGGCGACGACGAGTGAAAGTGTGGTGACGGAGTGGAACTTCTTGGGTGATTTCTCAACGCAGAGTCGCAGCGGGCACAGAGCAATGGCTTGGCGTCTCCCAACAGGATCGATCGACGCGGCGAGACCCGGGGGGAGTGACAAATAGGGTGGGAGGGCGGAAGCGGATTCGTCGTTTCATGTGCAACAGATCTTGTTCGCAAAAGCGTCCTCTATCTCGAACAATGTCATCAGCCCAGGTCCAGCCAGCCCTTGATACTCAGTGCCCGCTACGGGTGTGTGACAACAATCATTACGCGGAATGCATTGGCAACAGTTCGCCCACATGTCGTCGGTACGGATGCAAATCGCCGCGAGCACATAGGTGCGCGTGACCAGTGTCACGATACCTCGAACCATATAGTATTGTATACCTCGAACCGCATAGTATCGTGGCATTGGTGAGCTGCTCATTTCCGGGAGAAGAAATGCACTTGTCGCAGCAAGTACTCCTGGACTATTCGTCCTTCGACTTGGCGCCCAAGCTGTATGCCGTCGAGATGCCCAAGAAGGCAAAAATCAGGTCGATGGGGCCGATCGTCTGTTTGACACATTCGACAATTCCCATTGGAGATTGAATCAATTGCTGCAGGTCTTTCGCTTCGTCGCTCTCCGCCCATTGCTCGTAGCTGGGGTTTTCTCGGCTAAACTGTTCAAGTTGCGGTACGTTTACGTCGCGGAAAACCGCCAACTCGTCGGCGGTTACTTGAGAAGCGTCTGCGGCATCGGTAAAGGCGTGCTCGATCATAAACGACTTTACCACGTTGTCGTTGTTTTTAGCTACTTCTGCAAAACCTTCGGCGTCGACCTTGCGTTCCTCATACACTTCCGTTAGCAGGTCCGTTTCGTTCATTACCTTGTCGATTTCCCAACGTACCGCCAGCGCCTTGCCTCCCAACATGGAAAGCAACGCAATCGTTGCACAGGCGATGCCCATGCCTTGTCCCTGAGCGACCAACGCATGTGCCGAGACACCAACCACCAGGCCAATACCCCAAGCAACGTAGCCGACTTCGAGATTGGCATAGTAAGATATCGCGGCCCAGACGAAAGCGCCGAAAAGTCCAGCGACAATGGCTCCAACAATCGCTAATAGGTTCTTCATTATTGGCTGCTGCTTTCAAAAAAGGCGTATGTACTCGACACGAACACGGCAGAGGTTGGGGAGGCGCGGCAACCCCTCAGCAACGTACCATATGTCTGTCGGAATGGAAAGCAATTGGCCAATAGAATTGGCGCTCGACGGACTCCGGGTGATTCAGCGGCGTTGAATTCGTTAGAACCGCTATTTCCTAATCTTCCCGGGAACCGCCAACTGCGATGCGAGCATCATAGGGCGCATACGACTTCGTGCGACTCCTCGTACCACGATGCTGAGCGTACGGGCCCGGCACCACCAAAACGTTCACGTAACTGGCCGCAGGCCGCCGTAGAAGTG
>JAGQPD010000595.1 GCA_020426865.1 Planctomycetales bacterium | reverse complement strand
CCCAATGGGAACAAAGCACTAGGCTGATTTTTCCAGTGACTGATTCTGGTTCAACTTGTTGTATAGCGTCTTGACACTCACTCCCAGTTCGTCGGCAGCACGTTGCTTATTGCCGTCGTTCCTCTCGAGGGCTTCGTGGATCGCGTCCAACTCCAGTTCACGGAGCGTTTTAACACCGACATGCACGCGTTTCGCGTACGACAACCGTGGCAAGTGCTCGGCGGTAATTGGAAAGTCGTCGCACAGGATGGTCGCATGCTCGATGACATTGGCCAGTTGCCGCACATTCCCTGGCCATTCGTGACACAACAGCGCGTCGATGGCATCGGGGCTGAACGGTGCGATATTGTTTGGCCCCTGTTTGCGGAACCGACGCAGCAGATGCTCGGCAAGTTCGGGAATGTCGTCGATTCGTTCCCGTAGGGGAGGCAAGCGGATTTCGAATGTGTTAATCCGAAACATCAAGTCCTCACGGAACAGTTCCGCGTCCACCATTTCGGTGAGGTCGCGATGCGTTGCACAGACGATTCGAGCGTCGACTTGAAAGGCAACGTTGTCGCCCACTCGACGGATCTCGCCACTTTCCAGGACTCGCAGCAGCTTGGCCTGCATCGACTTGGGCAACTCGCCGATTTCGTCCAAAAACAGCGTGCCGCCATGGGCCACTTCGAACAATCCCACGCGATGGTCGTCGGCGCCGGTGAATGCCCCTTTTCGATGCCCGAAGAGCTCGCTTTCAATCAATGTTTCCGGGAGGGCACCACAGTTGATCGCCACGAACGGGCCGTTGGCCCGCTGGCTTTGCTCGTGTACGGCGCGAGCAGCAAGCTCCTTACCGGTACCGGTCTCGCCCAGAATCAAGACGGTGGAGTTCGTTGGTGCGACGCGAGCGATCAATTCGCGAACGCGTTCGACGGCCCTTGACTGACCAATCAGGCGTGGCTCGCCCTCCAGCTGGACGACCTTACGCTGCAAAGCTCGACACTTATTGGTCAGCTCTCTCTTTTGCGACACTCGCTGCAATAGCGCTTCGATTTCCACGAATTTGCACGGTTTGCTCAAGTAATCGAACGCACCATGCCGCAACGCCTGAATGGCGGTCGTCATCGACGACTTGCCGGTCAGGACGACGGCCTCGGTATCGGGCGACATCTGCTTGGCCTTGGCAATCACTTCCATGCCGTTCAGTCCGGGCATGTCGAGGTCAACGATAATACAGTCATAGGTGTTCATCTCCAGACTGGCAACAGCCGTCAATCCATCAGGACAAACCGTCACTTCGTGCCCCATTCCAGGCAATTCGACTCGCATCAACTCTTGCAACGACGGTTCGTCGTCGGCAAACAACAATTTTAGGCCTTTAGGCTGCTTTGTGGCGATGACTCAGCTCCTTCTTCGTCGCTACCGTGGCGGGCAAACTGACAATAAACTCCGACCCTTTCCCTACACCGGAACTACGGGCCTGGATTTCCCCCCCGTGATCCTTGACAATCCGGTGGGTGATGGAAAGTCCCAACCCCGTGCCCCGACCGTCACGGCGGCGCGTAAAGAATGGCTCGAAGATGTGCTCCATGACGTCCCGTTCGATACCGCAACCATCGTCCTTCACACGAATCACGACGCTCCAGTTCGCTCCGGTACTCGTCCCGTGAAGATCCTTTCCCACCGAGACCTGTACCGTGCCGCCCAGTTCCAGACTCTCAAGTCCGTTGGTCAATAGGTTCAGTACGACCTGTTTCATTTCTTGCGCGTTGACCTTGGCGATCACACGTCCGGACCCTTCGAAGCGAATGTGCTTATTCTTGTAGTCGCCGATGTGGCCCACCATATCGATCACGTTCTGTACCAGTTCGACCATGTCTGTGTCGACCTTTTCAACGTCACCCATTCGCGAGAAATCCAACAGACCTTCAGTAATCTGCTTGCATCGGAATGCTTCATCTTGGATCATTCGCAAGTAGTTGCGTAGTACGTCAACGTCTGGATTATGCTCCGTGTCCGGTAACGCGTCATCGGCCTGAATTATACTGTGTAGCCGCCGCTCCAATGACTCAGCACACAAGGCAATGGACGCCAATGGATTGTTGATTTCATGAGCGACTCCCGCTGCCAGGAATCCGACGCTTGATAATCGTTCGGAGCGAATCACCTCGCGGCTTCTTTCGCGCACCTGCAAATCCAGGTCGCGATAGATCGCTTGAAAACGCTCAGTCATGTCGTTCATCGCTTTGGCAAGATCGGCCATTTCATCTCGAGATGACAATGTTATGCGATGATCGAAATCGCCTGCCGCCACCCGTCGCGACCCTTCAATCAACTGATTCAACGGGCAGACAATCCACTGGTAAAACATCGCCGTCAATACACCCAATAGGCATATTGCGACGAAACTAGTGATCCAGGTCAGCACAATCCATGTACGGTATTGAATGCGCACGTCGCCAGCAAACGAGTGCATCCGCTGCTGCAAATGCGTGGGCAACTCATTCGTCAGTTGCTGTAAGTCACGTATCGCCCCTTCCATGCCGACATCGTCCAACCCAATCGACGGAAGCCATACGTCTTCATCCTCCAATAAGCGGATTTCATTGATCACCTGTTCGATCTTGCGCACCGTCTCCCGTTCCAACTCGGTGCGTACAAATCGTGGATCGCTCACCCCCCTGCCGCGTAAATCATTGCGGTAACTGTCCAACTCGTCAGAAATCATCCCGATCGTTCGGTCGAAGTCCTTCTGCAACAGGATCACGTCCAACTGCGAAGCGTTGCGGTTGGTCGTGGACTGTGAGGCACTATTGATCCGTTCCAAAAGTACGCGAAGCTCCCGAACGTGGTCGGCCAACGCCGTCGTATGTGGCAACTCCGCCGCACGCTGACTGATCCCGCGCGCCAGCTGGCGATAGGAATGCACTCCACGTAACCCACTAAACGACAAGACCGCCAACGTGACAGCGAACAACGCCGCCCATACCCAAAGCTTCCTGCGAATTGGCCAATCCGATGTCATTGCACGCGACCTCCCTGTCGTTGAGTGACCGGGAGTGTATCAGGAAGCTTTTGACCGGTGCAAGGTTGAGTTCCACCGCGCCCGACCGCCCGACCGCCCCCATGCCAGGGATACTGCGGACTCGACATTCCGACGTTGGACAACGTACTGACTTGCATGCACTGCCGTCAATGCTGGCACGAAGTACTTTGGCTCGCGGCCACAATACCTCGAACCACAAGGTATTGCCGCGGCATACATAGCTCCAGACGATCCCCAAGCACATGGACAACGCACCGTCCTCGGAACTCGGGTTGCATGCCTTTAAGCCGGGATCGGCGGAGCGTTTCGCGCTGACCCGCTCAATTCGCGCTGACCGGCTCACTACCGGTGCGACCCGGATCGCTCCGCCGTGTCTTACCGGCGTGGCCTCCTTGCCCGTTTTGGCCATTGCCCGGCCGCGAGCTGCCGAACAACCATCGCCGGCCACTTTCCGTGAAGTTCGTCCCCTGAATGAATATCGTCTAGAGGTGCCCGAAAGTGATCGCGAAGTGGCATCGCAACTTTTTCCGTAACAATCATACTGGCGACTGCGGGCCTTGCGAGACATATTTCGAGGATACGCTCGCTCTAGTAGTTTAAACACCGTGTTAGGCGTCTGCATTTCCCAATCGTCGCTTGATCGGGATGCGGCGTATGGTCGCCGGTACCGATGATTTCCACGGCAAAATCAGGCCCGCCACACCAATGGGTGCCACAATCCTTGGCTTTCGTTTCAGCGAGAAACACCAAGACATCGGGGATCCGGTAATTTTCGGTCCAATCTCGTTCGCGATCGCTGACATTGGCCCCAACAAATGTCCACCCCAATCCATTCCAGTCGATCAATGCGCCAAATATAATTCCGAGCTCCGTTGCCAACGTCTGATGTTCGTTATTTGGCATGGGGTCCATGACATAGACTCCATTCCAGACCTCGTCGAATCGGTCTGCCCCAGTTGCCTTTCGCGATCCGCTATCCGCAGTCGACATCACTCGCTCGAAGAAACTCATTTGTTCGAAGACTGTCCAGTCAGCTCAAATCCGCGAACCCGCCTATTGTAGCGCAATTCGTGTCGCGTTGCTGTCCATCGACCTCCATTATAGACCTCAGGCAAGAGCACCGCAAATCCGCAGCGACCTCCGAAAGTTGGGACAAAGGGTCGGACAAAGGGTCATTTCGAGCGAAGAGTAGAAACGACGATGCTTGATTGATTAACAGACAAGGGCGGGAACCTTACGGTCCGCGCCCGTCTTTACCAATCGCTCCCAAAGAGTTGTCTCGATTAGGGCAAGATGCCAATCAGCGCAGCGATGTTGCCCCCTTCCGCCAAAGCTGCCGTGTCGCTCAAGGGAAAGGCATGGACGAGCCACGGGGCACAGCTGCCGGGTCGATATAGGCCCAGCGTATAGATGCATTCATTCGGTGGATGCAAAGTCGAATTGTAGGGGAACAGCGCGATACTGGCGAAGAAGTGTGCACCGGAAACAAACGGCTGGGCAATCGGGCCAGCCGAATGCCCGTAACGTTCCAGATTGACGTCTTCGAAATACAGTGGCTTGTGACACAATGCGGTAGCTTTCCAAGTAAACGTCAGTGGCGTCCAACTTCTCGCGACGTTATCGCCTCGTGGCCGACACAACGGCGGCAAACCCCACCAGGCGTTGACGAAACAGAGATCATCATCGCTCAAGTCCATGTACGGTAATGACGTCGTCGAACCATCGTCCTTGGAAATGATCACGCGACCATACGACAGGTTTTCCATGCGACCATTGGCAATGACCTGGCCCATCCGGTCTGTCCACGCGCGGTACCCCGCCTTATCCATCGTTTCCGCACGGCTCTTGTCCGCCTTTGTCAGGTCGGGCTCCTCGGTGGCAAATCGCGGTGATACATCCAACTTGATGTTGGCTAATCGGTTGTTGACCTGCTTTTCCAACTGCTCCGCACAATCCTCCGATTCTTTACAGCAGTTCCGTTTGTTGTACGTACGATCGCAATCCTCGTTATCGTCACCCGGCTCATCGTCACCCGGCTGATCGTCGTTGCCGCGATCAATATCCGCAGATGGCGACAATGGCCGGTCGTAAATGTCCTTTCCACTGTCCGGCACCGCCGAATCATCGGCATCGGCCGCATCATTTCGATCAAAGTCGAACCCTCGTAGCTCGGGGGCCGCCTCTTGCTGATACCGTTCACTTGGCTCGGCTTCCTCCAAGCGGGGCATCGTATCCAGTTTCTGCAACGGGTCGCCTTCCGAATCGATCGGAGCAGGTTGGTCTAGTGGAGGCGCCGGATCGAAGTCTCGTTCCGATCGGGTTTCCGCGTCAACGCTGCCGGAATCCAAACCACTCGGGTCCAGGCTCCCTGCATATGGATTCGCCGCGGGTTCGTCGGTGCGGCCACCGAAAATGTCGTCGGGGATGTTCTCGGTGCCGTCAAACTGAGTCGTTCGCACCAGCGAAGCGGCCTGTTCGGCGGCGTAGACGGAACGATTGGGTGGCGAGATCTGAATCATTGGCGCAGCCCCGGTCGGCGACGGGACGACGTAAACCACCGGCCTGATGTGCTCGCCATTGGCACTTGCCGGCGGGGCAACTTGCGGCGCTTGCAGCTCTAACGACGGCGCGGGGGCCACCGGCCGCTGTGTGACAGAACGCAGCGACGGTTGTGAAACTGCTTTCTTCAGCGGCTGTGCGACTGGCTGTTGAACCGTATTGTTCGCCGCAGATGGGGACCGCCAGGACAGTTTCGTCGACCGAGTCGCACTCGTTGGCACCGTGGAATGCACACCATTGTCACTCGCCGACGAACTCCGACTTCGATCGACCTGCCAACCCGATTCGGCACCCCTCACGGGCACAACCATCGCGGTTGCCATAAGGCAAACAACGCATGTGGCGAGAAAGATGAAGTCGTAGAGGTGACGCCGGCAGTCCAGCCGCACCCTAAAAATCAGATGAGCTGCCCGGATACTCTGGGCTGTAATTCGGAGATTCTTGCGTGATGGCAATATCATGCGGATGACTCTCTCTGGCGCTGGCTGGCGATACCTGAATGAATTGCGCTTCCTTACGCAACTCTTCGATGGTCCGCGTACCGCAATAGCCCATGCCCGCCCGCAGTCCACCAACCAATTGATAGACAAACGGACCCAAGGGCCCCTTGAACGGCACTCGCCCCTCCACCCCTTCGGGTACTAACTTCCCTGTCTCGCGTCCCACACTACCTTGCCGGTAGCGTTCGCTCGACCCCTTTACCATGGCTCCCAAGGACCCCATACCTCGATAGGCCTTGAACGCCCGACCTTGGTACAAGATCTGTTCCCCTGGGCTCTCCGCTAACCCCGCGAAGATCCCACCGATCATGACGACGTTGGCTCCCGCGGCAATCGCCTTGGTGATGTCACCGGAGTAACGAATGCCGCCATCGGCGATAATCGGCGTTCCGCTCTCTTCGGCTGCTCGCGCCGCGTCCTGGATCGCCGTCACTTGCGGCACTCCCACTCCCGAAACCACCCGCGTCGTGCAGATCGATCCGGGACCAATCCCCACCTTCACGGCGTCCGCGCCTGCGTCGATCAGGTCGCGGCAGCCTTCAAACGTGGCTACGTTGCCAGCAATGACATCAATGTCCCATCGCTTCTTGATTTCCCTTACCGACTCAATGACATTGGCCGAATGACCGTGGGCACTGTCAACGACCAGGATGTCGACGTCGTTGCCGATCAAGCTGGCACAACGGTCGAAATCCATCACACCAACGGCTGCTCCCACTCGCAACCGCCCCTGCTTGTCCTTACAAGCATTGGGGAACCGCTTCATCATGTCGATGTCTTTGATCGTGATGAGCCCGGTCAGTTTGTATTTTTCGTCAACCA
>JAGQPD010000594.1 GCA_020426865.1 Planctomycetales bacterium | reverse complement strand
AGGGTTGAAGCCTGGCCATCCAGCGCGTTAGATCGCCATGCAATTCTCCTCGCACAGGATATGCCGCCTGCAGGCTCGGCGATCCAACCGGCTGCGTCACCTCCAATCGCAGTTGATCATCCATGGCCACGACTGCGAACTTGCCCCACGCCAGTTCATGCACGCCACTGTCATCGGCGCGCGCCTGCAGGTCCGCGTCGATCGTCAGCAATCGTTCTTCGATTGGCAGCGATTCCGCGGCGCGATAGACAAAGTCCTGAAGAGTGACCCGCGAGGTTGCACGTGTCAGACCGTCGGCTTGGATCTCCCACGCCGATTGCGATAGAACGGTCCCCTGCAGTTCCTGCTGCGGTAGTTCGACAAACCGCGACAGTTCTTGCTGCCATTGGCTGAGATTACCGGTCAGTCGCAGCGTTCCGGCGCGATGATCACCTTGTGCTTCCGCTTCGAAAAAGGGTGCAACGCAACGAAGCGAATTCACTTGCAACTGCCGCCACGACGGGCCATGGGAGAGGGCGTCAAGCTTCAAGTCTAGGGGTTGCGACCAGGCGAATCGCTGTCCTTCGAAGCTGGCTGCCAGTTGCTCGGCAGTCATGTCCAGCTTCAAGTGCCGTCCCTGCAAATCGGCAATGCTTTCGACCGTAGCCTGCACTTGGCCCGATTCGACGTCGGTCCCTGGGCGCAGTCGCAGTACGTGGGGCATCGTTCCGGCCAGCTTTCGCAAATCAAGGGCGATGCGGACCTTGTAATAGTGCAGCGATTTTGGATCGAGCAGCGTGGCGAGGATCCCTTCCAAGGAAAGTTCTTGCAAGGGAAGTTTCCCGGTCAGCTGCACACCAAACAGGTCCGACTGGACCTTGACGTCGCCCAGGTCCAGCATACCGTCGGCGATCTTAATAGCCAGTTCTGCGTCTGCATGATCGAGCCTCACGCGATCACCAAGGATGCGTGGTGCCGCGCACGACAGCGACCGGAGGCTGACGCTTCCCGATGCTTCCGCGGCAGGTCCGGCGTCGGTGTCGGTCCAAGTTCCGGCGAGATTCGCCACCAACATGCCTGCCAGATCGATGCGTTGTCCGAGCCGTTCCCAGAGCGGTTGCAGCAGTTCGAGGGGAAGGCCTTCGGAAAGAAAATGGAACTGGCCAACCCCCAGCTTCTCGACACTGAATTCCGTCGGGCGAAGCCACTGAAATTGCCCGCTGACTTTCGATTCAACTTCGTCGCGACGGACCACCGCTTGCAACTGGCCCGTCACTGCCTGTGCGATGTCCGCCGGACAGTCGGCACTAAGATTGATGCCTTCGACCGACCAGGCTTGTTTCGCCATCGGATGGGAAACGTCGATCTTTCCATCGACGATTTCAATAAACACGTTTGTGTCACTATCGTCATCGTCATCATCGTCGTCTTCGTCATCGTCGTCTTCCAAGAACGGCGCGAACAACCGTTCAAGATTCGAACCGCTTTCTGTTATCTCGACAGCCAACCAAAGGCGAGTGAGCCGGAGTCTGCCGACGTCTTCCGCGTCCTGAGCCAGTTGCCACACGTTTCGCTCCGAGTCAACCTCGTCAATGCGAACAACCTCTTTACCAGTTTCGTCGCGAATGACGACATCACGCAGCGACAATGGGGAAATCCATCCGCCCGTCCCGTCGCCGATGTGGATCGTTCCCTCAAATTCGGGGATCGCCCGTGGCAGGATCCGATTCTTCAAGTCGGTCCGCAGAATGACCGTCGGTAAGGCAGCGGTCAATAACGCCGCAACCGTTACGGCAGCAAACAGCCATCGAAGCGGTCGAAACCTGCGTGTCGACGACCTTTCACCGCGGCGACGTGGCCGCACCTCCTCAATTTCCAAACGATCCACCACGGCAACCTGGTCCGTGCTGGCGCGCCGTCTACGTCTACTTCGGGACATCCATCTCCCTCCTAGCAAACCACTTCCATTCGATGCATCAGGATTTATCGGCCTCGTGACGCTCACTGGCAGAGTCCAAAAAGCGAACTTTTTGCCAGCATCGCCAGCGAAATCCAAGCGGGTAGCCGATTACGCTGTTGCTGGCACTACGGAACCGACCGATCATTCGTTCGCGATGGGGCGAAAAATGGCGCAAGCCGGCGTGCGATCGAGTGCCATGCTACGATCGGGTGCCATCAGTGCTAGAATTGCTGCCTGGAGGAAAATAATGTGATGACGACATTTCCCAAAATCTTTATGGTTCAACCCAGCTGGCCGCGGCAGGAAGTTGCTGATCTTGGCTCCACGGTGAAAACGCAACTGGATCGGTTGCAGTTGGCAGACCGAGTGAAACCGGGTCAGACGGTTGCCGTCACGGCAGGGAGTCGTGGTATTGTGCGGATCGGCGAGATACTCCGTGAGGTCGCAAGTTGTATCCGCGGTCTCGGGGCGGTGCCATTTATTGTCACAGCCATGGGCAGCCATGCCGGTGCGACGGCCAGCGGCCAGCGGCAAATGCTGTCAAATCTCGGCATTACCGAATCAGCATGCGGGTGCGAGATTCGAGCGGGCATGGAGACGATCGTCGCTGGCCAGACCGCCGCAGGCTTTCCGCTCCATACGGACCGGATCGCGTCCGAAGCCGATCATATTCTGATTTGTGGTCGAGTAAAGCCGCACACGGGGTTCACTGGTTCCTACCAAAGCGGTCTCTGCAAGATGATGATGATCGGACTGGGAAACGAATTGGGCGCCACAACGTATCACCGTGCCGTGCGGGACCTGGGTTTTCAAAATGTCGTCGAAACGTGCGTGCCGATCCTCTTGGAAAAACTGCCAGTGTTGGGAGGACTAGCCATCATCGAAAGCGCTCACAAACAGGTTGCCCAACTGGCATCCATTCCTGCGGATCGGCTACTGCTGGATGAACCCGCATTATTAAAATCTGCCACGTCGTTGATGGCGAGGTTGCCGTTTGACGTCTGCGACGTATTGATCGTCGACGAGATTGGCAAGGACATCAGCGGAACGGGCATGGACACGAACGTCGTGGGACGCAAGCATCACGACCACGAAGCGGAGTCCGACGAGGTACCTCGGGTCAAACGCATCCTGGTCCGAGGGCTAACGGAAAAGACGCATGGCAACGCGCTTGGGATCGGCATGGCCGAATTCTGTCGAACACAATTGGTCGAGCGGATGGATCGGGAAGCCACTGTTGTCAATGCGATGGCCTCAGGACATGTAACGGGCGCCATGATTCCGGTACACTTCCCCACGGATCGTGAAATGCTTGCCGCCGCGATCTCGACGCTGGGGCTGACCCCCAGCGATCAATGTCGGTTGTTATGGATTCGCAATACGCTCGCACTTTCGACGATCGCTACGT
>JAGQPD010000593.1 GCA_020426865.1 Planctomycetales bacterium | reverse complement strand
CCCAGTTTTACTAACCGTACATTTCGCCGACCTATTCGCCCGGCTACACTTGGCCGATGCAAGGTGGCCGCAGCTTTTCCTCTGGCTGCGTCGGCGGCTCGTGTCGTTCCTGACGCTGAAACCATATCGGTGGTCACCGATACCTGGGAAATAGGGTAGCTGGCAATGAATGAGTGGTTGGATTTAGCTAAGACGTTTGGCATCCCAACGGTGCTGCTGTTCGGCTTGAGTATGGGAGTGTGGAGAACGCTCTCTTGGCTCGGCAGTTGGGTTAAACCGTTGGTGGAGAAGGTGACCGCACAACATATCGAGTTCGTCGAACATGTGCAGCGCTGCACGGATTGCCAGACTGAAGCCATTATAGAGGTTCGCGAATTGGTATCCAGAAAGACCGACGCGATCGAAATCCAGACGGAAACGATTTCGGAGTTGCGAAAAATCATCGAATCGCAGCAAAAAGACTCGTCCGCTGCCACTAAGCAGTTGATTTCTCACATCGAAACCTGCACGGATCGGCAGACGGAAGCGCTATCGCATGCCCTGCGCAGGATTGATCAAGTCGCCAAGAACGGCGAGAATCTAAGTCCCCCAGCCCCCGAAACATAACGCCCGCACAAATTGTGAGGGATGCGCAGCCCACTCGCCTGCATGACGTAGGCGCAGTGGGTTTTTTTGTGGAGATGCACAAATGGCCGATACCCCCGATGTCATTCAAGCTAATTCTGGCGACGGCGCAGGCACGAAGTTCGGCTTCACGGAAGCAGACGACGCGTCTTACAACGTACCCTGGGTCGAGCTGGTCATGGGCGACGGCTTAGGTTACCACTGGCGGATCGATTCTGGTCATCCGTTGCCGGTGATTTTGGGATCCAATTCAGGGGTCACGATCGGAGCCGTCGAACAGGTTGGGACTTGGACGATCAATCTCCCGAGCGGCGCGGCGACTGAATCTGGCTTGACCACGATCAACGCCACGCTCAATTCGATGTACTCGGTTCTGACGGCGATGGATGTTGACACCAGCGCCATGGCGCTCTCTTTGGCCGCGATAGAAACGGCATTGGGCGGTACACTCACTGTCGGAAGTCATGCTGTTACCAATGCTGGCACCTTTACTGTCCAGGAATCAGGTGCGGCTCTTACTGCCTTACAGCTTATCGATAATCCGGTGGCGACAATCAGTTCCACGGATGTCTTCCGGGTGGCGATCTTTGATGACAGCAACTCCCAGATTACCTCGTTTGGTGGAACGCAGTATGCGGTGGATGCGGTTCTGGGCTCTACTCCCACTGGTACCGTGGCTCTGGCTCAACGGGATGATGCTTTATCAAGCTTGGCCCCGATAGAGGGCGACGCGGTTGGTTTGCGGGTAGATGCGAATGGTGCCTTGTGGGTAATTCCCTCTGGGACGGTGACGGTCAGCGGTACTGTCACGGCCAATCTTGGCTCCCTGAACGGCGCCGCGACGGCCGCCAATCAATCGACGGCCAATACTTACCTGTTCGACATTGGGGCCTTGGTTGACACGATCGATGGGGCCGTTGGCGATATCTCCGCGACGATTGGCACGCATGGTTCGGCCGGACCAACCAAAGCGGTCTCGATCAGCGGTACGGATGCGTTGGGTGATTGCCGCGAGATCCTGACCGACACGAGCGGTAGGGTGTACGTCAACGTCAGTGGAACGGTCACGATAGCAGATGGAGGAGGATCGATCACCGTTGATGCGACAGAACTGACAGCGATTCAAGCGGCAGACGAGGCCATCGCGGATGGGTTCGCGACGGTGGCAGGTGGCACTCCCCCGAACAGCATGGTTCAGATTGGTGCGACCGCAGCCGGTGGCACGTTCCATTCAGTCCGAACTGATACGGCTGGTCGTCTCAAGATCGTCACCGATACAACAGCCAGGCCACAGTTCGATATGTATGCGGGCGGTGTCGCATTGATAACCGACGCGTCAAATGGTTTGCTCGTTGATCTCGGCACCAATAACGACGTGGTGATTTCCGATGGCGGAGGTTCGATCACTGTCGACGGTTCGGTTTCGATATCCGGGTCTGTTGCCGTCACCGATGGAGGCGGGACGTTGTACATCGACGACGGTGGTGGATCGATCACGATCGATGGTTCGCTAACCACCGTGTCTACCGTCACAACAGTCTCGGCCGTCACGGCGCTGGGGACCATCACTGGGGCCAGCGTGGCTCATGACTCGGCTGACTCCGGAAACCCGCACAAGATCGGGATGAAGGCGATCGCGCATAGTTCCAATCCAACTGCGGTTGCCGTCAATGACCGCACCAATTGGTTTGCAA
>JAGQPD010000592.1 GCA_020426865.1 Planctomycetales bacterium | reverse complement strand
TCGAACCCAGGACCTACGGATTAAAAGTCCGTTGCTCTACCGACTGAGCTACAGCCTCAAGTTGTTTTCGGATAACGCTTTACGTTGTTCTGGCCGATGCCGCGTATGGCGGAAAGTTGCGCTGTTTTCGTGGCCCTCCGCCACAGAGGACATGCCCGAATCGTGCCCGGCTTTGCTGAGTCTAGCAAACTCTCCGCCCGTTATATAGGCCACTGTGGTTTTTCACTTAGCTCCAAGCAAGGCCCCCGCGCGCATAGTTGCTTGGCTGTGTCGGCCACCGTGCACAAGAGCCCCATCGGCCCCGACCGCATTCGACCGTGATTCCATATCGAGCACTCGATTGCTCGATTCGCAGGGTCCGTCTGGTCAAGAGGAAGAACGATACCTTTGGGACAGGTACCGAAGTGCGTAAACAGGCGCTGGAGGAATCAATGCACCGGTCGACGTTCAGCTGAGGCCACAGGATCTTGTTCCCAACCACAATACCTCGAACCACAAGGTATCCGGTAAGCTTTGGCTGTCGCCATACCTCGAACCACAAGGTATCATTCTGCTCAGCCGTACAGAGGTGCATTTTGTGGTCGGCTCGCGCCCGTGCGCTTCACCGGTGGGCTCGCGCCCGTGCGCTTCACCGGTGGGCTTGCGCCCATCCGCTTTAATCGTCTCCAAACAGTGATGCCTTGGCCGCTTCGGAGATCGCTACGACAGCCGGATGACGTAGGCGGCGTTCGACCGTAATCGCGTAAAAATGTTCTGTTGCGTTGGGAACTTCCAGCAGTAATTGCAATCCAAATTGCTTTTCGATTTCCTTTTGGATCGCCAAGGGAGCTGGAACAAAGCCGACGCCCGCCTCCGCAAACACCTTAGCCAAAGCAGTGTCATCCAATTCGCCGACGATCCTGGGCTGCAATTCACATTCGTGGATCCACTGGTCCATCGACCGCCGCATGGCGGTATGCGGTGCCGGCAACAGAAATGGTGCCCCCAGCATCGACTGTGGCAGATCACCCTGGTGTTTCTGGCAAAGTTGCTTCGTGCCAAACAGCCCTAACCCACACTGTCCAAGCGAATGGTTGAAGCCACGAATGCTCGCCACGGAGCCGATCGGCGAATCGGAGAACACAACGTCGAGTTCATGGATTGCCAATTGAGCCAGTAGTTGTTCCAGCGACCCTTCGCGGCAGATGATCTGGACGGGATCGCTGGTGTTGAGCGCTGGTTCGAGCAAGCGAAAGGCGATCAATTTTGGCAGTACATCCGGTATGCCAACTCGCAGTCGTACTGGCCGCCCTCCCGGTCGTTCTCTGACCGTTTCCATCAGTTCACGGCCGATCGAGAAAATCTCTTCGGCATATCGGAAAACCATCCGACCAACGTCCGTTAGCACCAGTTCTCGACCGACACGTCGATACAACTTCGCCCCTAGCGCCTTTTCCAATTTGCGGAGCTGGCCACTGATGGTGGGCTGGGTCAGGTGCAATACGTCGCACGCACGCGTGATACTCCCCTCCTTCACGACGGTGTAGAAATACAACAGGTGGTGGTAGTTGAGCCAATCGTTGTGCATATCCACCCAACCTTTTAAGCGTCCTTACTCCAAGTTCATCGGAGCTTCCGTTGGCGGCGACGGGTCCGCTTCGTCATAGCGTGGCCAGTCTCGCGCCAGGGCGGCGGCATAGTCGGCACGGGCGGAAAAATAATCGAGCAGCGATTCGACTTCATAGTCCGCCGCTTCGATCGCGTACTGCTCTCGCAAAAAGACCGAAAGTAACTCGCTCTGGCCGAGATCAAACTTGCGACGCTCAACGTCGGCCATGTATTCGGCGAGTTCTCTCGCATCGCGGGCGCGATCGAGACGCTCGTAGGAAGCACTGAGCGCCGTGAACGCATATTGAACTTCAGCCACGATCTTGTCTTCCGTGAACTGGCGTTTGGCGGCGATCTGCGCCAGCTTGGCCCGTGCAACCTGCATCTTGCCACACGCCTTCCGCCGCTGCAACGGGACGTCCAGGTACAGACTCGCCTCCAGTTCAAACGGCGACTTATCACGTTTGGAACTGGTCGGTTCTCCCATGTCCTGGGAACCCGTGAACATCGCGTCCACCGCCGGTAGACTGTCGTTGCATGCTTCGGCCAAGTCGACCCGTGCGCGTTGATGTTGCGCGTCCAAGACCAACAATTCGGGCCGTTGCGACAATGCCAATGGGATGTCCATGTCGCGCTGTTCGATCGAAGCCGGCCGGGGGTCCGGAAATGTTGGGAGTGTTGTGCTGTCGGCGACGAGAGGCGTACCACTCGCGTCCCGGTAAAACAACGATAGCTTGATCGCCGCTTGCTCACGTTTTCGCTCTCGGTCAATCAACTTCGACTCACGCAACGCCAAAGTCCGCAAGTTGTCTTTCAATACCGGCGGATCAATGTCCCCTAACTCAACGCGCCGCTCCAACTGGGTGTTGCGGCGCTCTGCCAGCACTAACGCCCGCTGGCCAATGTCGTACTGCTGTCCGGCGGCAACCCAATTCCAGTACGCCACGGTGGCATCACGCACAAACAGAATTAACTGGCTACGAATCTCTGGTTGTGTTCGCTGTACGTCGTAGGTGGCCCGCCATAGCTCGGCGCGTCGCGCGTCGATCGTGCGATTGGCCAACAACGGCAGGCGAACTCCCGCTTTGAATTCACCACCGTCGTTCGTTTGCCGCTCCAAATACCACGGTTGAAAACTTCCGCGCCCCACACGATAGCCGCCAAAGACTTCTCCCCCTTGATACACCGGCGTGTTGAATCCGGCTCCGTGGCGATACGTCTGGTAAAAACCTAACGGGCCGTTTTCACTCGACGCCTTCAACTTCGTGTCGAACGCACCCCAGGCCGCCAACTGGTAGCCACAAGCCAAATCGTTTTCCAAGTAGGCAACCTCCAATAGAGGATACGATTGATGTACCGACGAGATGACGTCGTCCAACACCAACCGATACGACCCCTGCGGCAACGGATCCCGTTGGTGATCGTCGGTGTCCTGCAAGTTGCTCCTGGCTGCGGCACCTGTATCGCTCGGGGTGTCCTCCTCGGATGATGCCTGCGTCGTTGGCTTGCCAGCGCTTTGACGGTTCGAACTGTCGGCGTTCTCCTGGTCCTTTTGGTTGTCGACAGCGCTTCTATCGGCGTTCTCGTCCGGTCTCTCGTACGCGACAGGGACAATTGGGGGCGGTGCCGCATCGACGACATCGATCGACGGAAACCGCGCAAGCTGTTTCGGTTGGTCAAGGGGCATAACGGACGCTTGATCGACGATCAGCCGCGCGGTGGGGGAGGACGTTCGCAAGTCCTTCGCATGGCATCCTACGGCCAGTAGGATTACGACGCTACCGATCATTCGGTTTTTTGATAGCACGGGTGCTAGCCCTCCTGGCCAGTGCAAACGATAGAAATCGCAAGTACGTTCTCTTTGAATTAATCGGCAAATGCGGTACGCATCGTTGACTAGCACCGTGGTCGGTCGTTTTGTACCGGTCGTATCGGTTGTGAGTATGCCGACGATTTCGGTATTACGGCTTGGGTAGTTTTGGCGGTTTGGTTTTGTCTTTCGGTTCGTCGGGGGCGACGACTGGCGGAAAGCCATTCATCTGGCGCCAGACTTCGTACCACAGTGGAACCTGATCCAACAGAACCCAGCCATTGGCACGCACGCCTTGTCTGAGATACCGTTGACTGGGCCAATCGGGGGAGGTTTCATCGGGCAGGACGAGCGCGCGGAATTTTCCTTTGCCATCGTCGGTTGCATCAACGGAAACGACCGTGCCGCCGAACGTTCCTACTGCGACAGACGGCCAACCGGCAAACTGCACGGCGGGCCAACCTTCGAACTGTAGGCGGACGTGCCGACCGGGGGAGACGAGCGGCGCGTCGTTTCCGTCAAGCCAAATCTGTACCGCTCGATCGGACGTGTCAGGTACGATTGTGCAAATCGGATCGCCTTCCTTGAGCATCTGCGTGCTCTGGTTGGGTGTGATCCGCGTGATGAAGCCATCAAACGGTGCGACGATAATCTGGCTTCGTTGGCGAGCAACTTTGGTTTCGGTTTCCAGCAGGTACATCTGAGCCTTGTTGAGTTCTGCGTTTGCCTTCGCCAAGTCGCTTTCGGCCTTCGCGACATCGCCGCTGGCCTTACGGACGGCGGCGGTGGCGTAGTCGATATCCACTTGCGCCTTTTGCTCTTTCGCCTGTCGATCGCTGCGCTTGGCCTCGTAATCTTTTTCCGCAGCCCGCACGTAAGCTTGTGCCTTGGCAACCTTCGCCTCTGCTTCTTTGTACTTTCGCTCTGCTTCTTGAAACTTCAATTGAGAAGCGATCTCCTCTTCGTACAATGTCCGCTGTCGTTCGTAATCGGCCTTGACCTGCGCAAAAGCCGCTTCTTGCTCGGCCAACTGTTGTTCTTCGGCGTCGACTTTATGTTTGGCCGATTCCACTTCTGCGTCAGCAGCGGCGACGACTTGATCCTTGACGTTACGATAGGCGGCCAATTGATCTTCAATGGCACCGATCACGGTTTCCGCGGCCTTCAGGTTGTTGGCACTTGCCGTCTGCTGGCCCCTAGCGGCTTCTACTTGTTGTTGGCTGGCTGTGAGCTGAGCCTCCAGTCGCCCGAGGTATTCTGTGTCGATATCGGAGATCTCGGCGATCATCTGGCCTTTCACGACATGGGCGTTTTCAAAAATACCTTCGCCCAGTCGCGTGATCCGACCCTTGATCGGCGATTCGATAGGCTGTTGGCGTTCGAGCGGTGCATAGGCCGTGACATCACCCGTTCCGCGTACCGACTGCTGCCACGGAGAGACAATGACCGTCACTAACGCGACGATCAAGAACACGAATAACAGTTTTCCGATGCGACGTGCCAGTCGTGATGAACGCGCGAGATGCAATGCTGGGACTACCGTTTCGCTATATGCGACCGGTAGCAACATCCGCCCCTTGGCGGCGGGATCGTGGTTGGCAGTCGTCGATGGATTCATGGCGCGACCTCAAAATTCATGCACGAGTGTGACTCTGGTGTGTTGGCAGGTTCAGTCGCTGGGCACACTTGCGCGCGATCTCCTCACGCCCCGTCGCAAGAATGAGTGTCCATGGACGATCGGAATGTAACAGGAAAGACAACGCGGCAGACAAGTCCTCGTCGGCCAATCCATCCAGGAGACCATCAATCAGTAGCAACCCGGGCCTGCCAACGACCGCGCGCGCAAGATTCAATATCCGACATTGGCTCTCCGACAACGGATGGCCACCACTGGCAAGCTCCGTATCGAACCCTTTTTCTAGATGCATGATCGCATCGAGCAGACCGAGTTCTCCCAGCACGTGGCGGACTTCGCCGGCCGTAATCGATTCTCGAAATAGATGCACATTCTCTTCAATGGTGCCGTGAAAAATCTCCGATCCGCGTGCCAAGCCAATCCGGCCTCGCAGGATGTCCGGACGCAAGTCGCCCGGGTCGGCGGCGTCAATCGTCAAGTACCCCGTGGATGGCATCCGCAGGCCGTAAATCATGTCCAACAGTACGCTCTTCCCCGCACCCGATGACCCGTAGATTGCCAGGCTGGACCCCGCTTCAACTTGCGCATTTACATCTTCCAATGCCACTTCGCCGTCCGGCCACCGGTAGCTTACCGCATGCAGCACCAACGATACTGCCCCGGCATCGGCATCAATCAGCATTCCGTCCGGTCGCTCCACCGGTAAATCAAACAGCACTCCCAATTTGTCGACTCCCGCCAACAAGTCATAGTAGCTTTCCATGTGCTTGCCCAACTTGGCAAACGCCGCGACGATCGTCGATACGATCAATTCGGCAGCCACCAACTGCCCCATCGTCAATTCGCCGCTCATGACCAGCCATCCGCCCAAGCCCAACAGTACCGTGCTGGCGATCGCCTGCAGTCCCAAGGCGAAGAGGATTTGACGCAGCACAATGCGATAATGGCCACGCCGCGCTTGCAGATAATGATAAATCAACCGATCCGCGCGCTCCAACGCAAATTCGCTTCCGCCATCGGTGCGAAAAGCGGTCGGGCAGCGAGCAATGTCCTCAAGCCAAGCCGCCATCTTATACTTGAGTTTCGATTCCTTGATCGCACTTGTTACCGCGCCTCGCCCCAGCACGAGAATGATGAATGCAATGCTGGCTACGAGCAGCAAGTCGAATCCCAACAACCATGGATGGTAGAACCCCAGCACCGCCATCCCGATCAATGTGCTCAGCACCAAACCGATCCCGTCGAGCAGCAACTGTGCGGATACCTTTTGGACGGTCGCGACATCAAAAAATCGGTTGACCAGTTCCGGCAAATACTCGCCTTCCACGGCCTCCTGCGAGACACGCGGCAAACGGTACGCCAGGTCAGCTGAGACGCGGGCAAATAGCCGCCGCTGAATGATCTCCACGACATACGCCTGAAGCGCTCGTACCGCCCCCTGAAAACCAAGAAATGTGAACAGGATTAACGCCAAAAGTACCACCGGCTGGATGAAACGGCCGAAAGCCACGGTGTTGACGAGCGCTTCCACAGCAATGGGAGTCGCCAACATCAGCAGCGACACCACAAACGCAAACACCAGGACAATCCAAATGTCCGACCATTCCGGTTGCAACAACTGGCGCAACCGCACGAGCGGATCCTTGTGCGCGCCTTCGACCCCCGCTGGTATCCGAGGAAGTCCCGATTGGATGACCACACATCGAACTCGCCCGTCGCTGGCGCAGCCCTCAAGGTAGTGACGCAGTTTTCGGGGTGACAGACGCCGCCGCTGCGTTGTCTCCGATGACACCGCAACGTCATAGTGTCGCCCCTTGCTCCCCAAAACCGCCATCCATTGCGGTTGATCTTGTTCGCTGTAGGTAATCAACTGCGCGCCATCGACGACCATCTCCATCACTTCGTGAACGCTGGCGTCAATCGTCTTGGTTCGCAAACGTAAACTTGATGCCGCCTCGTGCAGCCACTTCCACCACAAACGATGCACGTCGCCCGGCCACGCGCGCATCACCTCTCCCAGCACGCGCCGCGCCTCGTTGCGCCCGTGTGCCTGTTCCGGCCCCGTTAGTTGTTCCAGAATCCAAGCCCCACCTGCCAGCTTTTCTTGGCGCGTTGTCACAGTACCTTGCCTCAAAAAGAGTTGAGTTCCCTCGGTCACGCAGCAGACAGGTCTTGGCCCGTCTCTCCCTTCCACGCACCTCCCGTCTGCCGATATCGCCCTCCGCCACGATCCCCAAACCGTCCCGCCCCGCGCATTGGACCGCCCACCCCCTTAATCTTACAACCCATTAATCCTATCGTCTGCTGGATCTATCGGAAAAATAGAAAACTTGACGCTTGTCTATCGAAAAAACCAATATATCTCATGGGCGTGGTTGGGGATCCGTCCGGTTACAGCAATCGACGGCTGTAAAGTCCATCAGGGGGGGCGGGAGGGAAACAACGGTTGTCGCGTGTTCGCTCTGGTGGGCGAAGTGGAACAGATCTTGCACCCTTGCATGGCATACGAAGGACCCGTGCGCCGGCAAGGTTGTATCGCGGAAGGGGCCAGGAAGACGTGTTTTAGCGCATTTGAGCGGACGATCGCAAGATGGCGGACGAAGTGCACGTGAATGCCACCTATGGCGAGATCCATTCCCGCAACGTGGCGGACGTCTATCGGTGGTTGGACAGCCGAGAACGCGGGTTGCGGCTCGAGGAGGTTGCGACGCGGCAGCGCGTGCATGGGCTGAATCGGCTGCCCAGGGCGAAACGGTTTCGCGTGCTGAAGAGTCTTGGCCGGCATTTCGGCAACTTTTTTAGCATCCTTCTCGACGTGGCCGCCGCGGTTTGTTTTCTGGCCCATCGCATGGAGCCTGGTGAAGGGATGCAGTTGCTTGGCGTGGCGTTGATGGCGGTTTCGATTCTGAACGCGACGTTTTCATTGATTCAGGAGTTGCGTGCTGAGCACGCAATGGAGGAGTTGGCGAAGTTTCTGCCACCCACGGTCAATGTCCGGCGTGATGGCAAGTTACAGCAACTGCTGGCCGAACAGTTGGTGCCCGGTGACCTATTGATCGTTGCTGACGGAGACAAAATCGCGGCGGATGCCAGACTTGTGGTCAGTGAATCGTTGCTCGTTAGTAACGCGGCGTTGACGGGCGAATCGCGTGCGCTGGCGATGAGCGAACGCCCCTCGAGAATGCCGTTTCACGAGAGCGCCAACATACTATTTGCCGGTGCGGTAGTGATGCGAGGTAGCGGCGAAGCGGTTGTCTTTGCGACTGGCGCGGCGACTGCATTTGGCAAGGTGGCAGCGCTTTCCTGCAATGTAATTCGACCAGTGTCTCCCTTGCAACTCGAAACCCGCCGAATGATCCGTGCACTCACGGTCGTCGCCGTCACGATGGGGTTGTCATTCTTTGTGTATGGAGTAGCGAGCGGTCGATCGGTGTGGACCAATATCGTGTTCATGTTGGGTATAATTGTGGCCAATGTTCCGGAGGGATTGCTGCCGACGTTTACGTTGGCGCTTTCCATGGCTAGTCTTCGGATGGCCAAGAAACATGTCTTGGTAAAGAACTTGGAGGCTGTGGAGGGGCTGGGAGCCGTCCATGTGATTTGCACCGATAAGACCGGGACGTTGACAAGAAACGAATTGGCGATTGCCAGCCTGGTGGAGCCATCGGACGGTCAGCCACTTGAGTCACTCGATCGTCAGACCCAAATGCTGAGTGCCGCGCTGATTGCATCGCAATTGCGCGCCACCGGTCCATCGATAGAAGGTTGCGTCGGCAGGTGGTCCGGGGATCCGTTGGATGTGGCTGTTGCCCGCAAGTATGAGGCGGTGGTTGGGGATCCGGCGCTGATCATCAAGGAAACCGTGCGACACTTTCCGTTTGACCTGGCCAAACGCCGTGAGGCTGGAGTCTTTGACGATGGTCAGCAGATCCTGTTTGCGGTGAAAGGGGCGTGGGAATCCTTGCGTCCCCTGATCGGCCACATGCATGTCACAGGCGGCACTGTCGAAGAGGCGGATGAGGCACTCTTGTCAGTGTGCGATGGCCATGTGAAACGATTGGCCGAGCTAGGACAGCGTGTGATTGCCGTTGCGTATCGTCGATTGACGAGTCCGCCACATCCCAAGGCTGCGGCGGAGTCGTTGGAGCGAGGCTTGGTGTTGCTGGGCTTCATGGCGATAGACGATCCGCTACGCGAGCAGGTTCCGCAAGCCATTGCTCAGTGCCAATCGGCGGGGATCCGTACGATCATGGTCACCGGCGACCATCCCGATACAGCATTTGCATTGGGGCGAAAGTGCGGGATGGTAGGCAATCAGCAGTCCTATGAGCAGGCTATCGTAACAGGCTCGGAATTGGAATTGCTGCCACAGTATCAGCTGGCTCAACGCCTGCACGATGGCGCGGTGATCTTCGCCCGAACGACGCCGGAGCAAAAGATGAAAATTGTCGCGGCGTTGAAACAGTTGGAATATGTTGTCGCGATGACCGGCGACGGCGTCAA
>JAGQPD010000591.1:3487-3885 GCA_020426865.1 Planctomycetales bacterium | reverse complement strand
CGCAGCGTCGGTGGGCGCAACCGAGGTCGCAACGCTCAGAATGTCCGACGCAGTTTGGGTAGATTGTTCGGACACGCCGGATTCATCGTCCGACGCAGATTAGCGAGTCCTGAGCTTCTCCTCACGACGTACATCTTGAACACAGCCGCTGCTTGGACAATGACGGTTCTTAGTTCGTATAACCCACTTTATACGAACCAAAGGCGGCGGGGGCGTCCTGATCGAATTCCGGGGAGGCAGCCGATGGATAACACCAACGGGCGGGACTGGCTCCACGCCAGGCTCGTCGACAGATCATCCAAGTACAGCGGTCGTCCGCACCGCCTTTGGTTTCCCAAAGCGCCAAGCCGGTGTCAGTTTGTTCGTCGACGATATTCAATGGCCAAAACCGCACGGCC
>JAGQPD010000591.1:0-3426 GCA_020426865.1 Planctomycetales bacterium | reverse complement strand
ATCAGAAACCCCTGTTTTTCTGTTACACTTGCCAATTTCACGGTCATCGGCAATAAGTAAAGGATAATTGTCCATCGACTTATCGCCGATTCCGCAAAAACTGCCCCAGCGAGGGCTTATCGCCGGGTCCTCCGGTAATAATCAAGTTCTGGAGCACTTTCAGCGCGAACCCTCGCGCCAAAGTGCCTGTCCAGACATGATTGCTTGAGATACTTCCGGCGGATCTAGAATCCAGTTCTTTTTTGAAAATCATGGTTAACTGAATGGCTAAAATCGATCCCAAGGATGTCATGGCGCTTCGTCGAAAGAGCGGCCTGGGACTCATGGAATGCAAAGCCGCGCTCGAAAAGGCGAATGGCGACATGGTAATAGCCGAAGACAACATGCGCAAAGACGGCCTTTCGAAGATGGATGGCCGGATTGATCGGAATGCGTCGGACGGTTGCATTGCTGTGGCCGCCACGGATGACCTATCGAAATGCGCTATTGTCGAGATTAACAGCGAGACAGACTTCACAGCGAAGAATGACAGTTTTGTTGCCATGGCAATTGAGATCGCCCAACTCGCACTTCGACAACCCGCCGGAGATGTCGAAAAAACCAATGAGATGCAGAACCGCGTCGATGATCTTCGCGTTACCACGAAAGAGAATGTAACTTGGCGTCGCGGCATCGTGCTTGACGGTGGGCAAATTGGGACGTACGTCCATCACGATCGCAAGACGGGTGTCGCGGTCCAAGTCGATCGCAAGATTGACAACACCGTGCTGCGGAAGCTTTGCCTACACGTGGCGTCGGCCGATCCGGCGCCGTTGTGTGTGAATGTTGCCGGTGTTCCTGAGGATGTTCTCGCGAAGGAACGGGAAATCGCAATGGCACAGGCGACGAAATCCAGTAAACCCGATGCCATCGTCGAGAAAATGGTCGACGGAAAGATCGCGAAATTTCTCGACGGCGTCGTGCTTTTGAGGCAACCGTTCGTGATGGATGGTAACAACCGGATCATGGACTTGCTGCCGAATGGCGTCACAATCCAACGATTTGTAAAATACACGGTTGGCAGGTGACCATGGCAACGCCAACGCGTAGTTCACCAGAACGATGGGATCAACGGGAGGGCTCGGCGTAGTCGGTTCTGAAATCAATGTCTATCACTCGCCCCCCGTTATCCCTAGCGTTCGCATCACGAAATGAATTTAATCGATCTATTCTGGATTGCACTGTTCGTTGGCGGTGGTGCGGTGATTGGACGCCCATTGGCGCCAGGATACTTAGGCAGCATTCTCGGCGCGTTAATTGGATACTGTACGCTGACGACTTGGGCCAACCTAAATGCACGGCACGCGAGGTTGTCGCCAAGATGCAATTGTGGGAAGAAGGAGTGGACGCATTTCAACGGTAAGAGCGATTCAATTTTCGGTCACGTCTACGAATCACGTTGCGGATTGCGTTTTGTCATGCGGAAAGGATGCCTGTGGTTTATCGTAGACGAATCAAACAATGCAACCTTGACGCAGATCAAGCCAGTCTATCGCAATTGGCGCGAACCGACGGAAAAAGAGATTGCGAACCATCGCATGCACGGAAGCGGCGGTGGCCAGCGGAATATGAATTCAAGGTCAACTCCCGTCCCCCGTGATGTCTAACGTTCGTACGCAAACGATGGCGCCATCCACATCAACCGATGACGGCTTTCCGGTACGTTGCGAGATCTGTGGCAAGTCATCAATCGTTAGCGTATCGAGACCACCGGGCGACTCAGTCTGTCCGGCATGCGGGTGTTTTCTCTGGGTGACGGCCCTTTCGGAAATGACGAGCCAGAAGTCATTTGTACCTGATCTGCGTATCGCGCGGCTGAACGCGACCAATCGCGATGATGCACTTCGCGAAATTTCGATGTTCATCGCTAAGGAACTACGTTGGACGCGTCGCCAACGAAACTCACTTGTTGACGCCTTGATCAAACGAGAGGGATTGGGATCAACCGGAATTGGGCGTGGTTTCGCCGTTCCGCATGCAAAAATCGACTGGATCGAGGATTGCTTCACCGCGATGGCACTGGCTCCTGGTGGCATTGACTTTGATGCACTGGACCGCCAACCCGTCTACACTATAATCACGATTGCGTCACCGCAATCCGAACAGGGTCACCATGTTCGACTTCTGGAACGTGTGTCGCATTCGCTACTTTGGTCCGGTCACTCGCCCGCGTGAAGAGACGAACAAGCGGTTGCAGTGGAGCGGCGTAAAGGCGCGTGTTCGGATGGAAAGTCAACTCCCGCGGCCCACTAAACCTCAACGTTACGTGCCTTGACAACGGTCTCCCTAGGTAGCGGATGAACATTTTGCGCACGATACTCACGACCGCCGTTGTTGGTTCGGTGTCGGCCGCGGTATTCCTCGTATTCCTTGGTCACAGGACTGACTACGTGGGGCATTATTCGGCAGGCTTTGGCGGAACACTAGTTGCATTGGCGATTGGCGTCGGATTAATCGCCCGAGAAACGAATCTGTCTCAGTTATCGCGAGTTGTACTAATCTTGCTAGTCGCCGCGATCATGCTTGGCGGCGTGTTCGAATCAACTATTTTCCGTCTTGCGATATTTGATCCAGTCGACTTCTGCAATCAAAGTCTTGGTGCCGCAATTGCGGCATTAGCGGTATTGGGAGCGGCGCCCAAGACGCCGATGTTCGGTGGCGAAGTCGGACTGATGTTTGCGGTTGGCACGTTCTTCGTTCTTGTGGGATTTCATTACGCTTTCATGTGACATGAAGTATCTGATCACCATATTAGGCTTGGCAATATTCTTGGCGGTGTTTGATGCGTGGTGTGCCGCCCGGCGTTCGCTAATTCCATACAAGCTCAACGGTGAAGTGACTGCAAAAGAACTGCGTCCAGAGAAACACCCTGGTGAAGACGATGTGTGCCTTATCGAAACGACCGATCACGGCTGGATACACATCGACTCGACAATCTACCCGCTCGTTTCCGTGGGCGACAACGTCACAAAGAAATTCGGAAGTCGGACATTGACCGTCAACGACGGTAGCGAGAGACTAGAATGGTCCCAAGACGTAGATGGAATGCTTGTGGTATTGCCGACCACAACGGCAATAGCCGTGGTCCTCACCGTTCTGGCCGCACGTCGACGCCGTGGATCGGCACGTAACCAATAAAACCAATGAGAATTTGACTTCGCGTGACTGAGGAGCGGTGGTTGTTGCGTTGGGCAGTGGCAAGAGGGTCTCAAAGCGAGCGAGCCGCTCGTCAAAACCTCTGTTCAAGCGGCCCAGGTAATCTCGGCTTTCACTTTTCCTTGACAGCCATTCTACCACGTCTATCACCAGGCAATTTTAATCACCCCGCCGCCAAATTCAGGAAAACCCGTTGAAAGTTCTTTGTAATAATATACCTTATTACATAGA